>JANWZE010000023.1 GCA_025054955.1 Blastocatellia bacterium
GGGGGGAGAGGATGCGGCCGCCCCCGGCAACCCCCCCTAACAGGGTGGATGTGGCCACCCGTTTTTGCCAGTAAACCGGCCAGCCAGGTAGGCATGTATGGGGCCCACGCGGTGGCCCCCCGCGAAGAATCCTGCGGAGCGCATAGAACCGAATTCTTCAACCCGCAATTGGTACTGCCCATCTGTGTTCATCAGTGGTGGTTCCGAGGAATCGCTCAAATGTTATTTGCAGAGGAGTCGGGCGGCCACGGCGAGCCGCCCGTACAGGGTGGCTGTGGGCCCGCGTTTTCGCCCGGAAAGCGGGCAGGCCTGTATGGGGGCCTCGCTGTGGGCCCCCGCGTAGAATGCGTCTGAGCGGATAGAACCGAATTCTTCAACCCGCAATTGGTATTGCCCATCTGTGTTCATCAATGGTGTTTCCAAGGAATCGCTCAAATGTTATTTTCAGAGGAGTCGGGCGGCCACGGCGAGCCGCCCGTACAGGGTGGCTCTGGGCGCGCGTTTTTGCCAGGAAAGCGGGCAGGCCTGTATGGGGGCCTCGCTGTGGGCCCCCGCGTAGTATGCGTCTGAGCGCATAGAACCGAATTCTTCAACCCGCAATTGGTATTGCCCATCTGTGTTCATCAGTGGTGTTTCCGAGGAATCGCTCAAATGTTATTGAGGAGTCGGGCGGCCACGGCGAGCCGCCCGTACAGGGTGGCTGTGGGCTCGCGTTTTTGCCCGGAAAGCGGGCAGGCCTGTATGGGGGCCTCGCTGTGGGCCCCCGCGTAGAATGCGTCTGAGCGGATAGAACCGAATTCTTCAACCCGCAATTGGTACTGTCCATCTGTGTTCATCAATGGTGTTTCCGAAGAATCGCTCAAATGTTATTTGCAGAGGAGGGCCTGTCGGCAAGAGTGCGGCCGAAAACTATGCACGCGGCGGCAGCATCGGTTTGAAAATCGCTTCCAGTTGACGCGCAATGCGATCCAGACGCTGCCCAATCGAATCAAGCCGCTGATCCAAACGCTGCTCAACAGAATCAAGCCGCTGATCCAGACGCTTGACCTCAGCGCGAAACTCAGCAGCAAGCGCATCAATCAATCGTTCCATGCCACGTTGGTTCAACCATGACGCGCCCAAAATAGCCAGTACAAGCGTCAACACAGCAAGCACGGCAGAAATGATGGCCACGTTCGGATTCATGCAGCCCCAGTGTAGCACAGCGGCTCTCCTGTGCCAATCATCATTATGGGCAAACCACACGGGATCGCTCATCACCAGCCACAAATCAATCACTGAGCCTGCTGGCGCGCATTTTGCTGATAGAGACCGCGGCCTTCTTCAATGGTGATCCGTTGGTCAGCCTGGATATTCTCAAATCGTTCGCGTCGCCCGCTGGGCCATCGCACTTCCAGGTGATCAACCTGTGTCGCCCGGCCCAGTCCGATATGCAGGCGCGGATCGTTGGCCGATAGAAAACTGGTGCCTGAGACGACCGGCCATGTTTGCGTCTTGCCGCCTGCCGTCACGGTGAGCACAGCGCCTACTGGGTCGCGGCTACTCTGAGTTCCGATCAATCGCACGCTGAGCCAGTGAGAGGCGTTGCCGCCCTCGTTCCTGAGTAACGTTGGACGATCGTCCAGATTGTTGACGATGATGTCAACATCGCCGTCATTGTCGTAATCCAAAAACGCGACACCGCCGCCGATGGATTCGACAATGTACGGTTTCTCTCGATGACCGTTCTCCTGCAAGAAACGACTGAGGCCAGCCGATTCAGTGACATCCACGAAGTGAACAAGCGGACGAGCGTCAGATACCGATGAAGGAATTTGCTTTCTTTCACCAACTGATTGGCGCTGGCACTGAAGCGAGCACACACAGAGCAGGAGCATGCCAAGCGCCCATCTGCGCGTGATGCGCGAATGTGCCGCCGTCATGCTCATGGCTCTGATCCTGCCGCCGGTGCATCGTGCAGCATCGAAGGCTCTGCCTTTCGTTCGACTCGTCCCCGGATAATCAGCCTCACGCCGTTCATGAACCGTGCTGCATCAGAAGGCTCTACTGCCGGGACTGCTGGCTGAGCTGTTGAAACCGCTGGCGGGCCGCTTGACTTTCGCTGGCGCGGCCGGCTTTCTCATACGCTTGCGCCAACCAGTAGTAGGCTGCTGCATCGTTGGGCGCGAGTTGCACGGCCTGTTGTAATTGGTTGATGGCCTGCTCAGCTCGGCCGGCGCCCAGTTCCGCCCGGCCAAGGTTAACCCGGACTTGCGCCGAGCGCGGATCGCGTTTTTGCGCGTGTCGCAGCGTTTGCAAGGCCGCTTCAATCTCGCCTGCCTCTATGTAGGCAGCGCCCAGATTCGAGAGGATGTAGGCTTCCGGTTTTGCGGCAGCAGCTTTTTCTAAAATGGCGACAGCCTCGCGCGCCTTTCCCTGCTGGAGGTAGATCAAGCCCAGGTTGTTTTGCGCCTGCGCATGCGTCGGATCAATGCTTAACACCTGACGGAAGTGCTGTTCAGCATCCGGCAGCTTGCCCAGTTCTAGCAGGACGACGCCAATGCCCAGGTAGCAATCGGCGCACGCCCGATCCAACGCGATGCCACGACGATACTCCAGCACCGCTTCGTTAAACCGACCGGCTTTTTTGAAAGCAACAGCCAGCGCCAATGCTAGTTGCAGATTCTTCGGCTGAGCCAGCGCGTCCCGTTGCAAGGACGCCAAATTCTGCGAGCTTTGGCGCAGCGACTCGTATCGGGCCAGTTCGGCTTGACCTGCCTGTGACTCACCCAATCGAATCAGCGTCGTGCCCAGGCTGTAGCGATACTGCGCTGTGCTGGGGTCAAGGCGCACAGCCTGCTCCAGCAATGGACGCGCGTCGCTGTAGCGTCCTTGCTGCATCAGCGTTTCGCCGAGCGCATGGGCGATGGCAGCCGATTCTGGAGCCAGTTGCAACGCGCGTCGGTAGGCGGATTCAGCTTGCTGCCAGTTGCTCTGTTTGCGGTAGACGTCGCCCAGTTGCTGAAACGCTTCCGCCTGATTGTCGTCAAGTGTGACGGCCTGGTTCAGATGTTCGAGAGCCTTGCCGTACTCGTTGAGCGCGCTATAGGCCGCGCCCGCGTGAGCGTGATAGAGCGCCTTACTGCTGTCCAGCGCAATGGCTTTGGCAATTTCCTTCAATGCCGCTTCCACCTTCAGACGGTCTAGCGGGAATCCCGCGACTGCCGGCGCTGCTGCCTGTAACAGATACGTCAGGCCGAGCCAGTCGTAGGCGTCAGCCATTTTCGGATCAAACTGAATCGCCTGCTGAAAATGTTTGGCCGCTTCCTCCGGCTGCTTCAGATGATAATAGACACGGCCCATATAAAAATGCAGCAACGGGTCGGAGGCATTTAAGCTCAAGCCTTTTGCCAGGACTTCCTTGGCCGGCAACCAATGCGCTTGTTGAATATAGATGCGGCCGAGCGCTTGATAGAGTTCAGAATCATTTGGGTTTCGTTTCATCTCCTGGTGCACGTATTCAGCCGCTTCCGACCAGCGGCCCTGCCGCTCCAGCTCGCGCGCGTACTCCAATGATGTGTGAAGCGGCGCCCTCCGTGAGGATGCAGTTTCGCCGGGAGCCACCCCCAAACGAGGAAACAGATACACAGCCAATGCCGCGCCCAGCATCAGCAGCAGCGTCAGCGCAAGTATCAAGGCCCGGTTCCGCCCGTCATGCGATGGCGCTCCGACAGCGCGTTTTTTTGCCCGCCGACTCATAGAATGATCCGAGTGTGTGCACCATATTATCAAACGCCGCGCCGCTTGGCCAGCATCTTTGTCGAACCCGAATCGGAAACAGGCACGCGGGTGAAGCATCTTAGGACTTGGCGGCTTTTCCCAAAATTTTTCTTGCCTTGCCCCCTGAGGATCAATACAATAGTAGCCGTCATTGCGTGGTAAACGAGGTTCGGGAGTTTTCGGGGAAACAAATTAGGCGTCTGTTGGTGCCGGAGGCAACTATGTTAGTTGATGCAGCCCTTCGGGAGTTTTCGGGGAATCAAATTAGGCGTCTTTTGGTGGCTCCTCGGTGAGTTTCCCAGCTACGCAGGGCACCACAACCGGAATGGTGTGGTCTGAAGTGGTGGTTTTTCTAGCATTGAATTTAAGTTTTTTGAGGCAGTGTTCATGAGGGCCGGACACGCCATGCGTGATTCAACCAAAACCGCCGAAACTCTGAAGCCGGTGAGAGTCCTTTAGTTCTCCGCGTTCTTCGGGTCTCTGTGGTTTCTTAGAACGAGGGAGGAGTCTATGGATCAATTGAAGCGAATGTTGGTTCCTTTGTGTACGATCTGTCTTTTCTCAATGTTAATCTTCACGGGATTGGCCGATAGCAAGAGCCAGAAACACGAACAACGGCTCAAGCAACTGAAGGCTGAGCTGGTGAAAGAAGAGATGCTCGCACTCTTTCGGGAGGTTCGGCAGTTGAAGCGCAGGTCTGACCTCACCCCGAAAGAGCAAGGGCACTTGCGCGAGCTACAAATTGTATTAAAGAGCAAACAAAGTGAGTACCGCGGGCTGATCGGCGCAAAAGAGCGCACGGCTCCGGAGCAAACAGTAGTGACCGTTTGCAGCGCCACCACGCCCGTACCGGTGCCGCCGACGGGGACGGGCGGGTCAGCCTGCACGCCGGGTGTGCAAACAACTGTCAACACCATCACCGTGCCAAGTAGCTTGACCATCGGCGATGTGAATGTGAAGATGTACATCACGCACACCTGGCGCGAAGATCTGGATGTCACGCTCACGTCGCCGATGGGCACGTCCGTCGTGTTGTTCACCGACGTCGGCGGCTTCGGGGATAACTTCGGCACAACGTGCACGCCGATGCCAGATTTTGTGATTGACGATGAGGCAGCCATCGATGTTGGCACGCTCACCGGCGGGTCCCCTGTTGGAGCTCCAGGCAGCTATAACCCCGAAGGCGCTGCTGTGCTCTCAGCCTTTGATGGCCAGGAGGCGATGGGCACATGGACGCTGTCCATCTGCGACGACCTGACTGCCGACAGCGGCACGCTCCAATGCTGGTGCTTGGAGTTCACCACGACTGCGCCTTCAACAGGAGTGAGCTGTAGTGTAACGCCGGCGACAGACACGAATCCTGAAGGCACCATTCACACATTCACGGTGACGGTTACCGATGACGGTGACCCATTATCTGGAGAATTTGTTGTGTATGAGATCACCGCCGGGCCCAATGCAGGCACAACGGATTTCGGCATCACCAATGCGAGCGGTCAAGTGACATTCTCTTATACAGGAATTGGCGCGGGCACGGATACAATTTCCGTCTGCGTGGTTGACGACGAGACCTGTAGCGCTGAGTGTACGGCCACCAAAACCTGGACCGATACGACTTGCACGCTGTCGCCTGCTACCAGCACAAACCCGGCAGGCACCAGCCATTCGGTGACCGCGACAGTGACCAGCGCCGGCAGCCCCGTTCCCGGCTTGGTCGTACTTTTCAGCGTCTCAGGTCGCAACACCACCACCGGCACGGGAACCACCAATGCCTCGGGCCAGGCCACGTTCACTTACACCGATGCAGGCCCGCTGACGACAGGCGGCACGGATACGATCACGGCCTGTGTGCTCGCAGACTTTGGCGATTTCAGGCCTTCTGACGCGGAACGAGACTCGCCCTTTGGTGTGCTCTCCTGTGTCGCCACGTGTTCGGCTACGAAGACCTGGGTTGTCTGCACGATCAGTTGTCCGCCCAACCAAACGCGGGCCGCTTCAGGGTCCACCTGTGGCGCTCCGGTGACTTACCCAGCGCCGACCACGGTGGGCAGTTGCGGCACGGTCACCTGCACGCCCCCATCGGGCTCGACGTTCCCATTAGGTACGACCACAGTGACGTGCACCACGACGGCTGGGCCGAGCTGCTCGTTCACCGTCACCGTGACCAATGCACCGCCCACTGCCAATGCCGGACCAGATCAAGTTGTTGATGAAGGCGCGACCGTGACACTGGCCGGCTCGGCGACCGATCCCAACACAGGTCATGCGGCAGCCGCTTCCTTCCAATGGACGCAAACAGGCGGACCGCCAGTCGTCATCACTAATGCCAACATGGCGACGGCCACCTTCACGGCACCGGAAGCGCCCGATGTGGAATGCTTGACGCTGACGTTCCAACTAAAGGTGACGGACCCGTGCGGCGCCATGGCCACGGATACCGTCGTCATCAGAACGGCAGACACGATTGCCGTCCGAGATGATGCCGACCCGAGCAAGTGCGTGACCATACGTCGCGGATGTGCTGCTACCACTGACGGCACGTACTGTATGCGGGCAGGCACCGAAACGTACACCGGACCGGCTGCCATCACCAAGCAGGGCTTTACCATCAACGTGCAGAGCGGTCCAGGAGACACCAACATCGCTCAGGGTCTCATTGACACGCTTCGCTGTAGAGCAAACTTCCGGTTGACGCTACCCGGTGTGCCGAGACGAACGATCACGATCGTTTCCAACGTGAATTCGTGTGACGATACGTGCAACTGTCCGGGCGGTGGTGGCGGCGGCGGGAGCAAGTATTAAGCACCTTCTTCCCGCACAGCAGGGGCAGGTTGAATGACGATCAACCTGCCCTGCTTGTGTCGGTGGTAGACTCTTTCAACGGGTCAGGCGTTCCAGCGGCGGGCACCTTTATGCCGTTCCCTCGCTGCTTGGCGTGATTTACCCGACACGGCTTAGAGGCGTTTGTGAATGAGCTTGCCCTGGGAGCGCACGCGTGCAGCGTGCACTGAAGTTCGGCGTATTGAAGTGAGCGACCTCCGAGCAGCGGCGGCGGCAGCAGCCCACCAGCTCGCAGGCCGCTTGCGCGGCCTCTGGAGGTTGACTCACCATCATGACGATGTCATACAAATGCATACAGAAAATCGGAGACGGCCACTTGGGGTGTTCTGCTCCTGCTCTCCCATGTCACTCATCAAACATGGCCTTTCTCCAGTGTATTGGTATCATCGTACCACGACACCGCAGGCAATCGGCGCGCCTGCGTCGCCGGAACGCAATGTGATTAGGTCTGGACCAGAAGCCGTGGCTCCAGGTTCCGTCGAGCGATACCGGCTGGGAATGTTGGAAAAATTATCGGGGTTGCTGTAAACAATGACTGAACTGCCATCGGCGTCAAACAGATCAGCCACGGCAAAGCGATCCGTTTTGAACAGCATGTCAGCCGTGCCATCGCTGATAACATAAACGACCGGTAAATCGCCGGCATGGCCTGGATGTCGTTGCCCGCCCGGATTGAAATGCTCGCCTGCTGAGGCAAACGTTGGCGGCGTGCAGTTGCCCGTGCTGTGAATGTGGATGGCATGCCATCCCGGCGTTATTCTCTCCAAAACAACCCGCACATAGACTGTTCCGCCCAGGTCCTCAAAGCTGACCTGACCAACGGCCCGACCGGCAGCGTCACGCAAAAAAGCCCGCGCCAGATGATCCGATTGAGCAGGACGCATCGCGCCAACAAGCAGCAGAACGAGCGCGGCCCCACGAGCACCACCTTTCCACATACCTGCCTCCAGCCAAGACAAACCACGAAGCGCAGGTAGCCCCAAAGAAAGGCGCGAGGCTCTTTGTGCGCTTCGTGATCTTTATAGCGATTTTCAATTGCCTCTACCCGGGGAGCACCCGCCTCATGTACGCTTGAGTGGGCGCTCCCAGGGTAGATTGATTCGCAAACCGCTCTAGTGGCTCATATCCACGCCAATACTCTTTAACCTCTCTGGCCTGCCCTTGCCCATCACCGCTTAGGATTAGTGACGTTGATGAACACCGAGAGCGTGTTATTGGCTTCGTTCGTCTCACTGACTTGATTGGTAGCATCAACCAGCACACCGACGAATCGGCCGCCGGCAGGCGTGCCGGCAGGAATCGTCGTCGTAACCACGAACGGCAACGCTGCGCCCGGCTGTAATTCAGGCGTGACCAGCGTCGTCAGCAACGTATCATTAGCATCAATGAAGCCATCAGCAGACAACCGAATCTGGTGGATCGTCGAAGCCGCCACACCGACGCCTTGATTGGCAATCGTGACGTTGACCGTGATCGAGCCGCCAGCAGGCACTGTCGAAGGAGAGACGCTCAAGTTGGTGGGCAGCAAATCGGCCTGCGCTGCGCCCAATACAGTAAGCGGTGCGACGGCAATGTTGTTCGTTTCGTCGGTTTCGCTCACGGCGTTGCTGCTATCGGCGATAATGCCAATGAAGCGCTGGCCCGGCGGTATTCCCGGAGGTATGACGATGGAGATTGAGAAACTGACCGAACTGCCCGGCGCCAATGTGCTGGTTGCCACCGTGCTCAACAGTAGATCATTGGCATTAACGATGGCGTCCTCAGACAACCGAATCTCATGGACGGCGGCAGCCGCCGGCGCCTGCCCTTGATTGATCACGAGAAAACTGAGATTGACGCTGCTGCCCGGCGCGACACTGGCCGGTGAAACGCTCACCTGGGCAGGCACCAAATCCGCGCCGGTGGCGGTTGACAATCGCGCATTGACCGTGCCTCGTCCGCCTGTGATCACGTTGAAAAAGAGTTCCCAGCTTTGCCGGATGATCTCTACTTTGTTCAGATCATCTTGCGAAGCGCGTCGCCCTTCCGGCACCACCAGGATGAACGCTTGTCTGAACCTTGTGGGCGCCGTCGGAAACGCCGGAATGCGCACGCCTTCTTCGGCGATGATCTGAGCAACCGTCACGTTTTGTCGCGTGCCTCTGACGCGCACGCCGACTTCCGGCGGACTGCTGCTGACACGATTGGTATCCGTCGGCGCGCGAATGAAGAAGAACGGCGCCACTTCAGCGGCAGAAGCCAATCCCATCAGGTAGCGATCCAGCATGCTGTAACGACTGGTCGCTTCAATCGAGAGGAAGAGGCCGCCGCCTTGATCGAGCCACTTGTTGCCTTCCATCTCGGACGCATCGCTATCTTTGAAAAAGCTCCAATGCGCGAAATCCCGACCCAGCAGCGCGCTACTGGGCACACCAGCATCGCTGAACTCAACGAAAGCCAGCCAACGATGACCGAACTCCTGCGCCATAATGTCGAGTGTGGAGTTTGTGCCCAAGAACGTTTGATTGGGATTGTCGGGGTATTCGCTCAGTTTGTTGAAATTGATGAACCCTTCCAAGCGACCGGCGCTGCCGAAGGCGCGCGGTCCGCCGTTGAATTCGCCGACGCTGCGACCAATGCCGCGTACATTGTTTTGTATCGGAGCGTAGAACGCGAATCCGCCGCCGCCCACCACATCGTAGGGCGTGTCGCTCGTGCCAATAGCAGTGAGAAATTCGTAATCGTCCTGATGCGTTCGATAAAATCGGCGAGCGATGGCAGCGATTTGAAATCGCCCATCAAACGATTCATAGATGGCCGTGCGAAAGGCGACGCGCGGCAGCGGCAAGTCTTCAGTGAAGTCAACGACGCTGCCAAGCAAGGCCAGTCCTTGACTAATGCCGGTCAAACCGGTGCGCGACCGGACATCGCTGAAGGTGAAGAGAATCCGGTTATTGCTGAATAGAACAACCTGAAACGTATTGAGCGCGCCTGTGCCAACTTCCGGCACGTTGCTCCAGGTAACAACCAATCGGTCGGCGGCCGCGCGCACAGTGATCTGCCCGCCGCGACTGGGATCCAAATCTGTCCAAAACGGCGCAATCCGCGCCGGCGGAAAACCAATCGAAGGGATGCGGTCTCGACTGCCTTGACCGAACGTCAAATTGCCGTTGGAATTAACGAAGACGCTGGTGTGCTCGCGGTTATAAAAAAGAAACGTGAACGGAATGTTCACCGAGACGAAATCATTATCGCCCAAGCTCAGCGGCGTGCCGGGCGTTGAATCAAAGCTGAACGGGACAAATGACGCGCCGTAATTATCAGGCTCCAATCGCTCAAACTGGATCGAGCGGCCGTTTAGATCAAATAAATGAAACAGCGTGCCGTCATCGTGGAGCACAGCCACATTGCCAACGTCGAAATCAGCCGGCGGCTGAGCCTGCGAACTGGCGCGGGCCGGAGCCTCCGGCAGCGGCGTATCCTGCGCGGTTGGATGATCCATCACGACTGCCTCATCGCTGAACATCAACACGCCTTGCTCATGCCCCACAATCAACAGATCAGGCCGGTCAGGGTGAAACTCCAGCGTGTGACCGCTGAGTTGATCGGGCAATGTGCCGACGTAATCCCACTGAGCGCCCCGGCTGCTGCTGCGATACAATCGGTGTTCAATGCGATGTGAATGAACGGGGTATGCAATGAGCGCATAGAGCACGCGCGGTTGCCGCGGATGCACAGCCAATCGCGGTGTATGCGTGCGATATGGCAAGGGGACCGGCAATCCCTCATTGATGGCTGTCCACTGACTGCCGCCGTCATGCGTCACGTAAAAGCCGTTGACGTCGGTCGAGACGTACACGATGTCGCTCTCGGACGGATCAATGACCAGGTGGTCAATCGGCGACATCGGCGCGGCCCCGACAGCCGCCGGCAACCCGCGATTGACAGCACGCCAACTGTAGCCGCCGTCATCGCTGCGGAAGACGCCATGACGAGCTGACCCCAGATACATCACACGCGCATCAGCAGCAGCCACTTCAATGGCTAACGGAATCAAACCATCCGGTAGTCCGTCGGTGACCTTGCGCCAACCTGCATCTGCCTGAGTCGTCATGAACAGACCATCGTGTGTGCCAATCCACAACATCCCATTGAGAGCAGCGACAGCAAATACATCCTGGCGCAAGCGAGCAGCGCCGGCGACCGGCAGGTCCTGCTTGCTCCATGAGTGCCCAGCATTATCGCTGATAAAGAGGCCGACTTCGGTGGCGGCATAATACCGTTGTACTGGCTTCGAGTCATACTTCAGCTCATAGATTTGTTGACCGGAAAACGGAGCAGCAACCCGCCGAGCAACCTGCTCTGCGCCGGTGACCTTGTAAAGCGATTGGCCACCATTGACGAGCGCTTGAGGAATTTCAGCTTCACTAAATGAATGACCAACCATGAGTGGGCCGAAGACCAGTAATATCGCACCAATCATCCACCATCGTTGGTGATATGTCGGTGAGAGCAATCCATTGAATTTCATAAGAAGAAGCCTCCTTTGATTTCTCAGCTTTGATCGCGTTCTTTTCCGGGCCACAGTATCCTAGCGCAGTTAATCGGCGAGTTCAAGCAGTCGGTATCCAGACGGCATGCCGCGCGCGTTTGAGAAAAAAACTCTTGCTCTTGATGGAGAAAAAGCTTATTCTATTAGCACATAAAAACATTGAACCGGGCAAAACAACAAAGCCTCCGCGTGGCATGGGATGGGCACGAACAGGAGGTTGTGGAAGAGGTAGGTAATACGTGAGGATGGTGCTGGCCAATGTTCAAAATACTGATTGTTGATGATGAAGAATCGGTACGTCGGTTTTTGATCAGTTGTTTTCGCCACGAACAGTACGAAATTGACCAGGCAGGCAGCGTCGCCGAAGCCAGAGACATGATGCTGCATAGCGTCTATGATCTGGTGATCACAGACCTGCGGATGGATTCCGTCTCCGGCATGGAGCTGGTCAGGTTTATTAAGAGCACGTCGCCGCACACAGAAGTGATGATGATGACCGGCTATGCTACGGTGGACATCGCCGTGCAAGCCATGAAAGAAGGGGCGTGCGATTTCATCACCAAACCGCTCAGCCGCGACGAGCTGTTGCAGCGGGTGAAAAACGCGCTGAATCGGCAACGCTTGGAGAAGGAAGTGGTCTTCCTGCGGAGCGAATTCCAACGCGAATTCGGCCTGGAAAACATCGTCGGTGAATCGAAGGAACTGCGAACGATTCTAGATACGCTGCGTCGAATCGCCCCAAGCGAAAGCACTGTGCTCATCACCGGCGAGACAGGCACAGGCAAGGAGCTCGTGGCAAAGGCCATTCACACGTTGAGCCGCCGCGCCAACAAGCCGTTTGTCTCTGTCAATTGCGCTGCGTTCCCCGAGCACCTGCTGGAAAGCGAGCTGTTCGGTCACGTCAAAGGGGCGTTCACCGGCGCTTCGACTAACCGGAAAGGATTGATCGAAGAAGCACACGGCGGCACATTCTTCCTCGATGAAATCGGCACCATGCCGCTCAGCGTGCAGGCCAAACTGCTCCGCGTGTTGGAAGACCGCACGATTCGACGCATCGGTGAAAACAGAACGATCACCGTTGATATTCGCATCATTGCGGCTACGAATCTGGATTTCGAGACGGCCATTCAGAATCGCGAATTCCGCGAAGACCTTTACTACCGTCTCAACGTCGTCTCGATTCACGTGCCACCGCTGCGCGCGCGCCGCAGTGATATTCCGGCGCTGACCGAACACTTCCTGAAAAAGTACTGCCAACGCGAGAACAAGATCATCCAGGCCATTGCGCCCGAGGCCATGCAGTTGCTGCTCAATTACAATTATCCGGGCAACGTCCGGGAGTTGAAACATATCATCGAGCAGGCTGTGGCTATGTGCGCTGGGCCGGTGATTACATGCGACGTTCTGCCGCCTCATGTGCGCGAAGGCGTCGAGCCACTCTCATTCGGATTTCAATCAACCCCAATGCCGTATGCTCAACCGATCACATCGCCCAACGGCCATCTGAACGGTCATCATAAGGGCCGGCTCAGAGCGCTCGATGAGCGCGAACGTGAGTTGATCCTGGAAGCAATCGGGCGCAACCAAGGCAATCTGGAACGCGCCGCCAAAGACCTCGGCATCAGCCGCGTCACGCTGTGGCGACGCATGAAAAAATACGGCATCCGCGGCACCTACACGGTTCACTACGGCTAACGACGGAACATTAGAGCGGTCTGCGAATGCGTTGATCCTGCGCACGCTTGCTAGCGTGCATTCGCCAGCAAGATGCAGGGCCTCCAGCCTAAAGGCAATTGAAGATCGCTCTAAGCTCGTGGAGTTGGATAGAACACGGATGAAGCGGATGCGGCGGATTTTCGCCGATTGATCCGCGTTGATCAGCCCAATCCGTGTCATCCGCGTTCCATGAACGGCATTAGTTCGTGAAGTTGGATAGAACGCGGATCAGACGGATGCGGCGGATTTTCGCCGATTGATCCGCGTTGATCAACCCAATCCGTGTCATCTGCGTTCCATGAACGGCATTAGTTCGTGGAGTTGGATAGAACGCGGATGAGGCGGATGCGGCGGATTTTCACGGATTGATCCGCGTTGATCAGTCCAATCCGTGTCATCCGTGTTCCATGAGCTTCTTAACTTAGAGCGATTTTCCATTGCCTTTAGCCGGGCAGCGCCCGCCTGCGGGCTCATGCACGCTGCAAGTGCGCGCCCCAGGGTAGATTGATTCGCAAACCGCTCTAAGTAACGTGACAAAAGTTCGTGGCGTTAAGGCGAAGTTCTGAAGGCTATCCTGAGATTTTGCCGTGGAGGAAATCGCGCACCTTTTTCAGGTCTTCCCAAGCCTCTTTCTTCATGCCGGGCGAGCGCAACAAAAACGCCGGATGAAACGTCGGCAGTAATTTCGTGCCACGAAACTCCAGAAATTGTCCACGTATCTTCGATATAGGAATTTTCTTACCAAGCAATGTCGTGGCTGCCGTTGCCCCAAGCGCGACAACCAGTCGAGGCTTAATCACAGCAATCTGCCGATAGAGAAACGGCTCGCAGGTCGCCACCTCATCAGGCTCCGGTTCGCGATTACCCGGCGGACGACACTTGACGATGTTAGCAATGTAACAGTCTTCACGCTTCATGCCGATAGCCTCGATCATACGGTCGAGCAGTTGGCCAGCGCGACCGACAAACGGTCGGCCTGTCGCGTCTTCATCTGCGCCCGGTCCTTCACCAATAAACATCAATTCGGCTCTCGGATTGCCTTCCCCAAAGACGATGTGCGTGCGCGTCGCATGCAGCTTGCAGCGAGTACAATCGCCAATATCGGCGCGAATCGCGTCGAGTGTTTCATCAACAGGCTGCTCAACGTCGGGTTGCACAGCCGGAGGCGCCGGTCCCAGCTCGCCAAAAAGTGACGCCTGACCAATCGGCGGGAGTGTCTTTTTCTTTGCAGGCGTGATTCGTGGATCGTGGACCGTGAGCCGTGATCCGTGGATCATCGCTCCTGACTCCTGACTCCTGGCTGCTGACTCCTGACTCCTGACTCCTGACTCCTGGCTGCTGGCTGCTGGCTCCTGGCTCCTGACTCCTGGCTCCTGACTCCTGGCTTCCACGCGCGGCAGCGCCGGTGGATCATCACCATAGTCAGTGAGGCCCAGGTCCATCAGATACTTCAACTCGCGTTGAAGATCACGAGCGAGGACGATGACATCTTCAGTGAGCGGTGGCTCTACCATATCATTCATCCACCTGCGTCGAAAGAAACACTTCAATCAGATGATCAAAGATGCGGTCGGCAACTTCGCGCTTCGAGAGCAAGGGCAGCGCGATAACATGATCATAACGGTCTATGATGGTGACGCGATTAGTATCCACATCAAAGCCGGCGCCAGGCGCGGTCACATCATTGACTACGATCATATCCAGGTTCTTGCGCTGCAATTTGTCGCGGCCATGCTCCACTGGCTTGTCTGTTTCAGCGGCAAACCCCACAACGATTTGATGAGTTTTACGACGGCCGACCTCAGTTAAAATATCCGGCGTCGGTTCCAGATCAAGTGTGACGCTTTGATCTGACTTTTTGATTTTGCTTGCCTGTGGATGGCGTGGCCGAAAATCGGCTACTGCGGCTGCTTTGATGACAATCGTGGCTTCATTCAGGTGGCGTGTGACAGCGTCACACATCTGCTGAGCTGACCAGACGGGGATGAATCGCGCCATGGGAGGCGGGGTCAAGCGGGTCGGCCCGCTAATGAGCGTCACGTCGGCGCCGCGAGCCAGCGCCGCTTCAGCCAGCGCATAGCCCATTTTGCCGGAGGAGCGATTGGTCAAGAATCGAATCGGATCAAGGTCTTCGCAGGTCGGGCCAGCGGTCACCAGTACATGGTGCCCGCTCAAGTCTGCGCCGGCGCTGGCCCGCTGCAAAAAAGCGATGGCGCGCGCCGCAATGACCTCCGGCTCGGCCAGGCGACCTTCGCCAACTGCCCCGCAGGCAAGGAAGCCGCTTTCCGGTTCAATGATTTCAACCCCTCGCGCCTGCAAGATGGCGACATTCTCTTGCGTGGCTGGGTGTCGCCACATCTCGACGTTCATGGCCGGCGCGATCATGACCGGACAGGTGGCCGACAGGTAAATCGTCGAGAGCATGTCATCGGCCAAGCCACGCGCGAATTTCGCTATGATGTTAGCCGTCGCCGGGGCAACGAGCAGGAGGTTAGCCCAGCGCGCGGCTTCGATATGTTTGATCGTCGTATTGGCGCCCGGCTCAAAGAGGCCGGTCATGACGCTGTGGCCAGAGAGCGCCTCGAACGTCACAGGGCCAACAAACTGGCACGCGCTCTGCGTCATCACGACACGAACAACAGCGCCTCGTTGCTGAAGCTGACGGAGCAGTTCAGCCGCTTTGTAAGCGCCAATACAACCGGTGACTCCCAACAATATATTCATCAGCGTTCCTCACATGCAAAGTCCAATCAAAGCGTCGTCGTAGATGAAGTGAGTCCCAACAGGATGTTCATCAGCGTTCTTCACATGAACGTTTGCAGGATGGCTCGCGCTTCCTCTTCCTGTCGGACTCGCCGGTGACGTTCAGCGCGAACGATCGCCTCAACCGCCCGACAAGCTTCTTGCAGCTCATCATTGATGACCAAGTAATCGAACTCAGCGTAGCGCGTAACTTCCTGACGAGCGACTTCCAGCCGTCGGCTCATGGAGGCCGGCGTTTCTGTGCCGCGCAAGTTCAATCGTCGTTTCAGCTCATCGAACGAGGGCGGCATCAGGAAAATGGTTAACGCATCGGGCGAGTGCGCTCGGATTTGCGCCGCGCCTTGCACATCAATATCCAGAATCACGTCACAGTGAGCGGCCAGAATCTCGTCAACCATTCGCTTGGATGTGCCGTACAGATTGCCGAATACTTCGGCGGATTCCAGAAACTCCCCCTGCGCGCGCATCTTCAGGAAGTCATCACGGCTGACAAAGAAGTAATCTTGGCCATGCACCTCGTTGGATCGCGGCTTGCGCGTCGTATGCGAAACCGATAAACGGGTCTGGGGAACGCGCTCCAGCAGCGCCTTGACGATAGTGGTTTTGCCGCCGCCGGAGGGCGACGAGATGACCACCAGGAAATTTCTGTTACTCGACATTCTGAACCTGCTCCCGTAGCTTTTCAACTTCCGCGCGAAGCTCGATGGCGGCCTTAGCGGTGGCGATGCTGGGTGATTTCGATTGAATCGTTGTGCCTTCGCGGTTCATCTCTTGCAGCAGAAATTCGAGTTTGCGTCCATTAGCTTGGTCGCTCCCCAGCAGCGCGCGATATTGGTCCAGATGACTCTTGAGCCGATTGATCTCCTCGTTGATGTCAGACCGCTGAGCCAGCAAGACTACTTCTTGCGCCACTCGGCCTTCGTCCAGCGTGATGTCAGCGGCTAGCTCATGAACACGCCGCAGGAGCCGCTCACGGGCTATGGCCAGATTTGAGCGAGCATCGCGTTCGATGTCAGCAACCAAATTGGTAATCACGTTCAACCGTTCATACATTTCTTGGGCAATGGCGCGCCCTTCCACCGCGCGCATCTCGGCGACTGATTCAAGCGCCTGTTTCATGGCCGCATCCAGGCCCGCAACCAGCTCCGTTTCCAGCTCGCCTGACTGGCTGACCGGCTCAATCACATCGGGCAATGAGGCCAGCGTATTGATATCTAACTCGCCGCCGATGGAAAACTCCTGTTTCATCATCGCAACCGCGCCCAGATAACCACGAATCATCGGCCGATTCAACTGGTAAGCGATCTCCCCGGTGTGTTTCAACGTCACGCTGACGTTGATTCGTCCACGCTGGCAATACTGCAAAACCAATCCCCGCACCTGTGGTTCGGCAGCAACCAGCTCGTCGGGCAACCGCAATTGGATGTCCAGAAAACGATGATTGACTGTGGCAACAACGACGTCAATCGTGAATCGGTTGTTCTGATATGTCCCCCGGCCAAATCCGGTCATGCTTCTGATCATAACACTCGACCTACTTTTTCATGCGAGATCCCAACATCCATTCCACTGTTGATTAAGCCCACTTCTGCGGCTGCATGAGCAGCGATGATGCCGATTCTTCATCAGCAAATTGCAATTCGTACAAGCGCTGGTAAACGCCTCCTTGCTGCATGAGCTGCTCATGTGTGCCGACTTCAGCAATCCGGCCATCCTCCAGCACGATGATACGATCGGCCTTGCGCACTGTGGAGAGCCGGTGAGCAATCACAATCGTGGTACGGCCTTTCATCAGATTGGCCAATGCGCTTTGCACATAGAACTCCGATTCGCTATCGAGCGCTGAGGTCGCCTCATCCAGCACGAGGATCGGCGCATCTTTGAGCAACGCGCGCGCCATGGCCAATCGTTGCCGCTGACCACCGGAGAGTCGAACGCCGCGCTCCCCAATCACCGTATCATACCCCTGCGGCAGTTGACTGATGAATTCATGCGCCAGCGCCGCTTGCGCCACCTCGATCAGCCGCCTGTCTGTTACGTCCGACCGACCATAGACGATGTTGTGCCGCACCGTGTCGTTAAATAACATCACGTCCTGCGTAACGAGCGCCATCTGCTGTTGCAATGACTTCAACTGCACATCACGAATATCCACGCCATCAATCAAAATGGCGCCACGGCTGACATCGTAGAACCGCAGCAGCAGATTGATCAACGTCGTCTTGCCCACGCCACTGGAGCCAACGATGGCCACAACTTCGCCGGCGCGAACCTCGAACGTGATGTCTTCCAGCACCCATGACGAGGCATCAGGATAGGCGAACCACACGTGGCGAAATTCTATCTTGTCGCGGAACGTGGTGAGCGGTCGCGCATGCGGCTTATCACGCATCTCGGTATGCTGATCCAGCAAAGCAAACACGCGGCCAGCGGCAGCCAACGCATGTTGTAACGCATTATGAATGCGACTCAGTTTGCGCACCGGATCATACAAACTGAAGAGGAAGAACAAGAATCCGAGAAATTCGCCGAGCGTCATCTGGCGAGCCGCAATGATGTGCAACGCATAGAGGATGAAACCGGCCGCTCCCAGCATGCCCATCAATTCAATCACCGGCGGCGAGAGCGCGGCGAATCGCGCCGATTTCAACTGTGCGCCCATCAGCCGTCGCGCCAGTCCCCTGAACCGCTCCGACTCGAATGACTCCATGCCAAACGCTTTGACAACCCGATGCCCAGCAATGGTCTCCTGCGCCAGATTCAGAATGTCCTGGTAGCCTTGCTGAACCCACGTCCATGTGCGACGCAAGCGTCGGCTGAAAAAAATCGTCGCCGCATAGACGAACGGACCGAGCGCCAGCGAATATGTAGCCAACTTCCAATTGAGCTTGAAAATCGCCACCAGAAAAACGATCAACGTGAATGTCTCACGGAGCGCATCATTGACCGTGCGGGAAACTGCCTGATCAATTTTTTCCACATCATTGACCAGATGCGCGGTCAGCTCGTTGGTATGATGCTGAGAAAAGAAGCGAGCTGATTGGTGAATGATGTGATTGTAGAGCGAGCATCGCAGATCGAATACGGCGCGCTGCCCGATCCAGGCCATCAGGTAATTGGATAGGAATTCGGCAACACCCTTGATCACCGTAAACACGATCAGCAGCAAAGCAATCAAGTACATGGCCTGCTGAAAATCGGCGGGCAAGTAGCGGTTGAAGTCAATCAGATTGGAAGCCGCCGGCAACTCCTGTGTGGCGCGACCGGCTACGGACAAGCGGTCTGTAATCGGCACCAACAAGGCCCGTGTCGCGCCTTCAAACAAGGCCACAATGAGCATCAGGAACAAAGCCGTGATGAATGAGCCGAGATACGGCTTGAGATAACCCAGCAACCGGCGCAGCTCTTGCATAGACGAAAGGAACGGAGACTATAAGCGGTTTGCGTGCACAGGGTCAAGATGAATGGCCGCCACCGACCATCGTTTGATTGAAGCGCGAGTCTGTGTGAGTCCTGCCAGCGAACTCCTCACGCGACATCTGCAATACCGCAGGGTTTGATTGAGATGTCGCTCTGCGCGAGTCCTGCAAGCGGCTTGAGTCTACTTGAGGCGCGAGCCTGTGTGAGCCTTGCAAGGAATAGGCAGGCTCGTACCACTCCCTACTGCTCACTCATCACGCTCCACTCTCGACTCATCACGCTCCAGGCAAGAGGCATTTTTTGAATGGGACACCGACGCGAACTGTTCACTCATCACTTTCCACTCATCACGCTCCCCTGTCCACTCTCCGCCAATCACGACATTCGTGGCCGGCGCGTGCAACAAACAAAAAGGGCGCCGAGCCCCGCGGGCTCGACGCCCTGTCATTAAGCTGTTCTAAGGAGGAATGTGCTTAAAAGCCCAACCGGAGGCCTAATTGCACTGTCAACGGACGCCCCACCGGTGGACCGAAGCCCGGGCCAAACAGCGAGAAGGGTTGCATGAACGTGCTGCCTGAGGTGGCAAAGCTCAAGCCGCGCCGCTCAGCAAACGCCAAATTCTCCACATCGAACAGGTTATACAGGTCAATGTACCCGCTCAGATTGACATTCTCGCCCAGGCGGAACACCTTGCTGGCGCGCAGGTCCATGTTGATGTAGCGACCGCTGCGCTCTTTGATGTTGCCCGAGGCATCCACGATGAACCCTTTGCGCTGGCTGTTGACGCGAACCTGTGTG
Organism: Blastocatellia bacterium; assembly: GCA_025054955.1. NCBI lineage: Bacteria > Pseudomonadati > Acidobacteriota > Blastocatellia > Blastocatellia bacterium. The sequence continues at coordinate 19,829 of JANWZE010000023.1, forward strand.
CAACCAGGCGGATTCAACGCCCGCAGCGCCGCTGAGTTGCCTCGCGCTTGGAAGACGGCTTGCAAATTGGCGCTCGCGCAGATGCGATCAATGACGCCCAGTCCATCGCCGTCAATGTCAAACCCTGTGTTGAGCGAGTAGGGTCGTGAACTGGCCACCTGCAAAATGGGCGCTAACTGAAAACCAAACGGCAGATCGAAGACGCCGCTGGCCACAAATCGGTGTCGCTCATCGAAGCGGGTCGGCCCAAATTCTTCGGGTTTGAACTGGTTTTCAGGTGTGATCTGGATCGCATTGCCGCTGTACGAAGCAACGGGCTGCCCACCCCAAGACCGGGAATTGGATAAGACATACGCAGCCCGGAACGTCATCTTGCTCATGCGACCGCGAATCTCCGTCGTCCAACTATCAAACAGCGAGCGGTTGGTCGTGCCGATCATATTGATCTGCTCGATGCGGGCGCGCCCGCCGGTGATGGGAAATCCGGCATCCACAAACGCACGATCCAGCAGCCGGCTGCTGGCTCCACGCACACACAACGGCGACGTTGGGGTTGAGCCGGGATAGGCCGGATCGCAAATCTGGCGAATCTGCGGATTGATGACCTGCACGCGCGGCTCATGAATGCCCAGCGTGTGCACATAGTCGCTGGACAGGACCCAGTTCTGGCCGAGCGATTTCTGGAAGCCAATAGAAAACTTCTGAACATAGGGCTCCCGCGCGTCCGGATCATTGATGCGCCCAAAGCCGCCAAAGGCCAAATCAGCGAACGAGAATCCGGGGGGCAACGGCGGCAGTGGATCAACACCAAATCGGAATGTCGCAAGCTGCCCGGAGCCAACCCGATCGTTACGCAAGTCCAGCGCCGTTTGATAAAGCTCCGGGTTGGATTGCGTCAACGAAAACAACGTCAGGTTCTGGAAGAGCTGGTCAAAGAAGATGCCGTACCCACCGCGGATGACCAGCCGACCTTCGCCCATCGGATCGTAAGCAAAGCCCAGTCGTGGCTGAAACTCCCTCCAGCTCGGCGTCGTGCGACTCAGTTTGTCGGGGTCTCGCGTCAACGCCTGAGCCAGCGGGTGGTTCAGTCGTTGCAGAATTCGGATTGTGCGATTGTTGGTCTGATCCACCAGATTGCCGATGTTGGCATCCCACCGCAGGCCCAGATTGAGTGTCAGGCGTGGTGACACCTTAAAGTCATCCTGAAAGTAGAACGCCAACTGATGCAATCGCTGCTCGTGATCCCCGCGACCATCTGAGTAAGTGATTTGCCGCACGGCTCCAGGCGTGGCAAAACCCTGCGGGTAGAGACCATTGGTGTTGTTGACAATGGTCAGCGGATCGTCGAAAAAGGCAATCGCATACCCTTGGGCACCGAAGAAAAAGTACCCGCCTAAGTCAGTCCAAATATAGTTGGACCCAAACTTCAGACTGTGGCGGTTCACCTGCCATGAGAAGTCATGACGAAATTGGTACTTCCGCTCCAATGTCGCCTGTGGCACATTGGTGTTCTTGCCTGTGACAACAGTCGGGAAGGAAAGCTGTGGCGCATCGGTGACGCCGAGAATCTCGTTCTTGAAATCCTGGAAGTGGAACGAGATCACATTCAGCTTAGTGCCACTGATCGCATAGGTGTGGTTGACCACGAAGCTATAGAGCCGGTTATCGTTCGTGTTGCCGTTATTGAGGTCGGCTCTTGCCGGAACAGGAATTTGGTCGTTGGGCGAGGAGTTGTCCTGAAACGAAAACCGATAGAACATGGACTGCTTGCCCGATAACCGATGATCCACCTTGGTCGTCAACAGCCAATCATCGTAGGGTGTGGGAATGGCCTCCACGACATTGGCCCCCGGAATAGCGCGCAACTGAGGCAGCGCAGCCGGCACAACCAGATTCTGTTGACGCTCACGGAAGCGCTCCAGCGCGCCAAAGAAGAAGAGCTTGTCGCGCACGATGCGCCCGCCAAACGAACCGCCGATCTCCTGACGACTGAATGTCGGTTTCTCTCTGGCCGTTTGTTTCTCAAAGAAATCCTTCGTCCGCAGCGCCTCATCTCGGAAATTGGCAAAGAACGAACCGTGCCACTCGTTGCTGCCTGATTTGGTGACCACATTGACGACACCACCAACGGCGCGACCGCTTTCAGCCGTCCATCGGTGCTGCAACACTTGGAATTCTTGGATTCCTTCATAAGCGAAATTCTGCAGCAGGCTGCCGACAACGTTATCCTTGTTATCGCCGCCATCCACGTTGACGTCCAGTTGTCGGCCATCGCCGCCATTCATGGCGAAATTGCCAATGCGCGTCTTGGTTGGATCAAAATTGCCAGCAGGCCGAGCCTCTGGCATGATAACCGAGAGCGCCGCAAAAGTTCGATTCAACAACGGTAGGTTCTGCACCTCGGTTGGCGTGACCACGCCGGCGATCTCCGATTTGGTGGTTTCAATCAACGGCGCGCCGCCTTCGATATACATGACCTCCGTTGTCACACCCGGCCTGAGCGTGAAATTGAGCGTGACCCGCTGTCCAACCCCCAGCGTCACTTTCTGCGCCACGCTGCTAAAGCCGGCAGCCTCAACTTTCACCTCGTACTCACCCGGCGGCAGCTTGAATACAAAATAATCGCCGGAGTCGCTGGTGACAGTTCGTCGCTCAAGCCCGATAGCCTGATTCGTGACGATGATATTGGCGCCGGCTACCACTGCGCCGGCTTGATCCAGCACGGTGCCAGTCACCTCGGCCGTACTAACCTGCGCCGACGCTCCCGATACCCATGCAGCCATTAACAGCAGCATAACACCGGTAAAACGGATTCGTCGTTTCATACGCTTGAACATCCTCCCTTAAATGGAATCACCTCAGAATTGCAAAGATGATATTGAGCAACTGCTGTGCCAGAGAGTAGGCAGCAACCGGTTCGCAGTGGCTAACCTGTTGCCAAACAAAAAACTATGGCTGCCGGCAAAGGTTCTAGCAGGGATTGCTTCAACCAAAATTTTGGAGATTCGCATCCAAATTTTTGGATACTTCCACATTGGCGCTTAGAACAAACAACCAGCAGAGCGGCCTCGGCAGAACCCGACCGGATGATAGCCAGGCACGGGACATCGAATGAAATGAGAAGAATCTGCACTTGCGCGGGCTCAAGCCCAATCAGGCGCTCGAAGCCGTTCTGGAGGCGAATAAACTCTTGGCTGAGCCGATCAACGATCGAACGATCCTCGTGGTGTTAGATTAATGTAGCCAATCGAGCTCGGGTGCAGGATATGTTTATGCGCACCTTTCAATTGAAATATGCCAGTCCACACGTTGTGCAAACATTGCAGACGGCAATCTCGGCTCTCTTGGGGCAGCGCGTCGCCGTCGTCCCGCATGCTCAGATGGGTGCTCTCATCGTGCGTGCCCGGTCTCAGGATTTAGACGCGATTGGAGAGTTGATTGCCAGGATTGATCGGCCACAGCTCCGAGAAAACGTGGAGGTGACGGCTTATCTGCTAGCGGCATCCGGCGCGACCGGCCAACCCGTGCCAGCCCCGGTGCGACGAGTGCTTGAGCGTATGGGGCCGGCGACCGAGTCATATCGGTTAGTGGACACGCTACTGCTACGCGCCCGCGCTGGCGAGGATGTCAATCAGGTGGATGCGCTCGCTCCACGCAGCGAATCAGGGCCACAAAAGAGTTTTTACCAGTTTGGGTTTAAGGGAGTCTGGGTCGTATCAGAAGGAGCGCGCCGAACAATCCATTTTGACGGATTGCGGCTGACTGCTCGAGTGCCGATCGGGCTTTTGCCGCCACAGAAAGAAGGACAGCCAGAGAAGGTGGATTACGAGACTACTGGTTTCGAGATCAACCTTGACGTCCCCGAAGGTGAGCCAGTGATTCTTGGTCAAGCCCCCATGTTAGCGCCGGGCACGCCAGTGCTGGTCGTGCTCACGGCCAAGGTGGTTCCTTAATTGTTGATGGCTGAGCGTTGGTTCATGAAGCCACTGGGATCAGCGTCACAGCCACTTGCGCAGCCAGTCGTACATAGTCAGATGGGTCGTCCTTTGGGAATAACCACTCTCATCGTTCGTGGCGAGCGCGGAGCGCATGGGCGATTCCTGTGAGAATGTGGTACAGGCATTCCTGCCTGTGCTCCATTTTCATCACTCAGCTTGCGCCGGAGGCGCAAATAGAAGGTAGCCAGACTGCGACGTCTGGAACAGCACACCAAACAATCGTGGCGCGTCTGCAGCGCGCCGAGACATGGGTTTCGCGCACACCCGCGCTGCGCAGCCGCTCAATGAATTGCTGGAGCGTCTTCTGAGTAAAGCCGATTGTGTAAATCGTTTTCATACGCAGCCACTCATCAGAGACGGATGGTGTGCGAAGCGGCCGTCCGCCTCATCAAGTGCTCTTCCGTCAGGAAAACAGGCGAGGCTGTGTAGCGTGGCGTCGGAACGCCGTTGGATCGGTTTCGACAACCTCTCCTGAATGTAGGATGTGTTGAACCTGAACGCCTTCAGCAACCAGTGAGCGCGTAATCAACCAGTAGCGGTGGCACTTGCGATAATCAGCCTCACTGCACATGATCGCCAGGCGATAAACTTCAGCACCTTTCTTCAACCGCTCCAGCCCCTCCCGATAGAATGGCGCTTGCGCCAACCGATCATAATCAACTTGGCCGTCCGGGCCGTAGTACTGCTCCTCGACGGGCCGACCACCCAACGCGTCACCCAGGTAGAGGTACTTGATGTGCGCTTGCTCCAACGAGGTTTTCAACGTTTCGCGGTTGAATTGAGGCGCGTAGCGGCTATAGGGCTGACTACGGGTATCCACCAGTACGTCAATCCGGCACTGCGTGAGCAGTTGCACAAACTGCTCGACGGACGCATGGCTATGTCCTATCGTGTAAATCACGGGTACCATCGGTCGGCAGCATCATACCACAGGTACATGGACGGACAAAACCGATTGTGCAGGAAGCTGTGAAACCACATCATCAACCGAGTGGGTGCGCTCGGCGGGTTTAGCTTTTTGCTCGAATAGCGTTCATTGAGCCATGCCGTGATCGAACCGATGTTGGTTCGGCCAACGCCAGATGTTGGCAACTCAAGCATTGAGTCTCAACACGGGAGAAGATGGTTTCAGCGGCCTCTGTCGGAGCTACGAGGCTCAGTATAGCGCTGGCGGCGCGCTCAACCACCCGAAATTTGTAGGAAGATGAAGCGTCCAGGTTGATTCCCTGGTCAACTTTCCAGCCAGGATGCATGAACCAAGCGAAGCCGATTTCGGCGTGGCATACCGCGGCAACGGCAGCCAACCATAGAAATTCTCTGCAAGTACAGCATCACCAATGTCGGATACCAAAAGCCTAAGTAGGTTGACAAAAGTTCTGGGACATTTTGGGGGGACGGGACGTTTTGGCGTGTGGTGATGTGTCACCGCTTTCCGGCCAACGCTGCGACACGTCGCAGCACTCCAAAAAACGCCACGAACTTTTGTCACGTTACTTAGAACGTCAATCCTCCAGACCTGGCCTCGCGCGGTTAGCTGGACGCAACACTTCCGAAGTAGCCGCATCAACCAAGGCGCCGAGGTAATCTATGCGCAGCCCTTCGGCATCATCACGGCGGCCTCGCAAAAGAATTATCCCGTGGACCTGTCGCACTTGACCATCATGGGAACGGCAACGGGCGCGTGGGGCGTCCCGGCTGATTCGGACGCCGCCATCTTCCCGGCTGTCTCTCTGGAACGACGCATCGGTCGGGACAAGGGCATCAAAGCGAAACTCCCGATCATCATTCCCGGACTCGGCTCAACCACCATCGCCAAAAACAATTGGGAGGGCCTGGCCATCGGAGCCGCCATTTCGGGCATTCCGTTGACTATTGGCGAAAACGTCTGCGGCATGGACGAGCAGGCAGAATTCAAGCACGGGCGGGTGATCCATTCTCCCGAGATGGTTCGGCGGGTGAAGCTCTACCAAGACTGGCAACAGGACGGCTACGGAGCCATTGTGGTCCAGGCTAATGTGGAAGACACTCGACTGGGCGTTCACGAGTATGTCATTTCACAGCTCGGCGTGGAGGCGGTAGAGCTGAAATGGGGACAGGGGGCGAAGGACATCGGCGGCGAGGTCAAGATCAAAGATTTGGCCAAAGCCCAGTTGTTGAAGCGAAGAGGCTACATTGTATTGCCCGACCCGGAGAATCCCGACGTCATCGGAGCGTTCCGGCGCGGCTCGTTCAAAGAGTTTGAGCGTCACTCGCGCGTTGGCATGGTGGATGAGGAGAGCTTCATTCGGCGGGTGGAAGAGCTGAGGCGCGCCGGGGCCAAGTACGTGTTTCTGAAGACCGGCGCCTACCGACCGGCTGACCTGGCGCGGGCGATCAAGTTCTCGTCGCTGGCCAAGATTGATCTGCTGACGGTGGATGGCGCCGGCGGTGGCACCGGCATGAGCCCTTGGCGCATGATGAATGAGTGGGGCGTGCCGCCGGTCGAGCTACACTCTTTGCTTTATCAATATGCCGAGACGCTGATGCAACGCGGCGAGTATGTACCGGACATTGCCATCGCCGGCGGGTTTGCCTTTGAGGACCAAATCTTCAAAGGGCTCGCCTTGGGCGCGCCGTATTTCAAACTGATCGGCATGGCGCGAGCGCCGTTAGCCGCCGCCATGGTGGGCAAGACAATCGGTCGCAAGATTGAAGACGGTGACATTCCCGTTTACATTGTGCGATTCGGTGAGACGATCGAGGAGATTTTCGTCACCGCGCCGGAGCTGAAGCAGCGGTTTGGTTCTGATTTCGAGAAGATCCCAGCGGGAGCCATTGGGCTGTACACTTACCTCCAACGATTGGCTCAGGGGCTGCGGCAGTTGATGTGTGGCAATCGAAAATTCGCTCTGGATTACATTACACGGGACGACATTGCGGCGCTCACTCGGGAGGCCGCTGAAGTCAGTGGTATCCCCTACGTCATGGACGCGGATCGAGAAGCCGTCGAGTGGATCTTGAGTGGCATGCCAGAGCGACCGGCGACGCTTGAGCATCCCGAAAGCCTGGCTTGAACTTTACAGTGGGCCGCCTTTGAGAATCTGGGACAGGCAGGAATGCCTGTGCCACATTCTCACAGGAGGGCGTCGCCACAGGCAACGTGAACAACTCCTGACGTGACTTTCATGCAGGCTAATCAACAGACGCGCTTCGATGCAAGCGCGATGTTGTAGTCATCTGCTGCTGCAAGCCTTCCGCTTCTTGCGCATCTACCACGGCGATAGCGGCTATATTGACGATGTCTTTGACTTCACAACCACGTTGCAACACATGAACGGGTTTGGCCATACCCATCAAGATCGGTCCGATCGCTTCGGCGCCGCCCAGCCGAGCCACCAATTTGTACGCCACGTTAGCCGATTGCAGGTCGGGGAAGATTAACACATTCGCTCCACCTTTGAGCGTGCTGAACGGGTAGTATTCGTTGATCAGTTCAGGCGTCACAGCCGTGTCGGCCTGCATTTCACCATCCACCATCAGCTCTGGCGCACGCTGCTTGACCAGCCGCGTGGCTTCCTGCACTTTGTCAACAAACCGGTGGCGCGCGCTGCCGAAATTGGAGAAGGAGAGCATGGCAACTCGTGGTTCAATGTGGAATCGCCGGGCGATCTCCGCGCTGCACAGCGCAATCTCTGCCAGTTCCTCAGCCGTCGGCTCGATGTTGACGGTCGTGTCGGCAAAGAAGAAGACCTTCTCTTTCAGGATCATCATGAACAAGCCTGAGACACGCGACAGGCCAGGACGCATTCGGATGATCTGCAAAGCAGGACGAATCGTATCGGGATAATGCTGAGTCACACCGGCAATCAATGCGTCGGCGTCGCCTCGCCGAACCATCATGGCGCCGTAGACCGTTGGATTTCGCATCTGTTCCAATGCCTCCTGCCAGGTCACGCCTTTGCGTTGACGCAACCGATATAACTCATCAGCATACTCTTGATACTTGGGCGAGTGGACCGGGTCAATGATCTCAATCGGGTGTAGACCAATCTCCAGTTCTTGAGCGACCGAACGAATCTGCTCTGGATCGCCAAGCAGCACGGGGTGCGCAATACCTTCATCCACCAAGATGTGGCTCGCTCGCAGCACCTTCTCATTGGAGCCTTCTGGGAAGACGACCCGTTTGGGCTGGCGCTTAGCTTGATTGATCATCATGCGCATCACTTCGCGCGATTTGCCGAGCCGATTCTCCAGTTCTTCCTTGTAAGCCTCAATATCCAGGTGACGCCGAGCGACGCCTGAGGCCATCGCTGCTTGAGCCACAGCCGATGCTTCCCAAATCAGCACGCGGTAATCAAATGGCTTCGGGATTAGGTAATCTGGTCCGAAGTGAAGCCGCTCGCCGCCATAGGCTCTGATGACCGAGTCCGGGACATCTTCTTTGGCTAATGCGGCCAGCGCACGGGTGGCAGCCAGCTTCATTTCTTCGTTGATAGTCGTGGCGCGCACATCCAGTGCGCCACGGAAGATGAACGGGAAACCGAGCACATTGTTGACCTGATTTGGATAATCGGATCGGCCGGTCGCCATGATGACATCGGGGCGGGCTGCTTTGGCCTCCTCATAGCTGATTTCCGGGTCAGGATTAGCCATCGCAAAGACGATCGGGCGCTCATTCATCGAGCGCACCATCTGCTGCGTCACACAGTTGGCGACTGAGAGGCCAACAAACACATCGGCACCAACCATCGCCTCGGCCAACGTGCGACAGTCAGTTTCAGCAGCCAACGCTTCTTTGTAGGGATTCATGCCGACGGTGCGACCTTTATAGATCACACCTTTAGTGTCGCAAACAATCAAGTTCTCTTTTCTGACGCCCAATTGCAGGTAGTAGTTGGCGCAGGCAATGCCGGAGGCGCCAGCGCCATTGAAGACAACTTTGACTTCGCTGATGGATTTGCCGACGATCTCCAGCGCGTTCAGCAAAGCAGCGCCCGAAATAATAGCAGTGCCGTGCTGATCGTCATGAAAAACAGGTATGCTCAATTCACGTCGAAGCGTCTCTTCGATATAAAAACATTCGGGCGCTTTGATGTCCTCCAGGTTAATGCCGCCAAAGGTCGGCTCCAATAGCTTGACGAGCTTGATGACCTCGTCCGGGTCGTGTGTGTTGATTTCTAGGTCAAAGACATCAATATCGGCGAATCGTTTGAACAACACGCCCTTGCCTTCCATCACGGGCTTGCCGGCCAGCGCGCCGATGTCGCCAAGCCCTAAGACAGCGGTTCCATTAGAGACAACGGCGACCAGATTACCCTTGGCCGTATAGTTGTAGGCTTCTTCGGGATTGGCCTGAATTTTCAAACACGGCACAGCGACGCCGGGCGTGTACGCCAATGAAAGGTCTCGTTGCGTGATACATGGTTTGGTTGGGACAACTTCCAGTTTTCCTTTTCGCCCCATGCTGTGATAATCCAATGCCTCTTGTTCTCGAACCATAGACACCCTCCTGCGATTCGTTACCCACGCGCCTCGCTTTGCGGCGGGGCAGTAGGCCTGGTTGTTTGTTGATCCGTGCTGCGGCAATGCCTCAGTGTGCGCTCAACAACTGCGGCGACCGCAGTAGGCCTGGTTGTTTGTTGATCCGTGCTGCGGCTGTGTCGGCTGCTCAGGGTGTCAGCGAATCTTCCCATTGGTGGCGGAGCGCTCGCGCTTGCTGACGCAATGTGGAATTCCGGCCGAATCGCTCAATAACGGCACAGACTCGCCCCAGATGATCGTCCGGGCGATCGTGCATGGACCGCAGCGTCTCGGTCCATAAAACCGGCAATTTATCGAGCAGCCATTGATAAATCCAATTCAGTTCCGAGGTCTCCAACAGCAGCGTGCAGTACAGTGCGTGATCCAATGAAGCTTCGTGCTGAGTCATTCGTTCTTCGCACCGGTGAATCTCACGGACGAGTTTCGTGATGAGCGCAGGCTCAACCAATGGGCCGTCAAGTGGCAAAGGGGTGAGCCATAATTGCTCGGCGGCTGAGCGCAAGGCGTCGGCATGGTCTAGTTCGTCCTCGGCCAGATGCATCCAGAAGGCGCCCAGTTGCTGATCGTCTTCGAACATTTCGGCCAGACGTTCATAGAAGCGGGCGATTTGCGTTTCCAGCTCCGACAGCATGAGCAGCGTTTCAGCAGCCTTCAAGCAACTCTGGGGTCGTTGCTTCGCCATGATGATTCAGGCTCCTTTTGAACAAAGCGGCGGCCCGCTTCAATGGCTGCACTGTTGAGTTCCAACAGTGAGCGATTGGCAGTTGTAGCCTGTAACGCGGCGGCGATGCCGGCAGCATCAAGCAAACGGGTCCGTTCAAGAAATGCGCCAAGGACTACCATGTTGGCAGCTTTGGCACTGCCCAGCTCATCGGCTATCTTGGTGGCGGGCAAGCCGATGGGCACCACGTCCTCTCGGGTAGGCGTCTTATCAATCAGGGAGGAGTCATAGATGACCAACCCACCGCTGGTCATCTCTGGTTCAAATTTGTCCAACGAGGGCCGATTCATGGCAATTAGAACCGTGGGGTGAGAGACCAGCGGTGAGCCGATTGGGTTTGTAGAGATGTGGACGTGGCAATGGGCTGTGCCACCTCGCATTTCGGGTCCATACGAGGGAAGCCATGAGACATGGTAGCCTTGGCGCATACCCGCTTCGGCCATGAGGCGCCCTAAGAACAGGATGCCTTGGCCGCCAAATCCTGAAATCTTGATCTGCCAATCGCCGGCAAGCTGCGTTGTCACCGGCGGCGCAAGCTGCTCGTCGTTGTGACCATTGAGGCCGAGAATCATAGGAATTTGCTCTACGGGGACCTGCTGCCGGTAGCGCGTCCAGCCCTGCCGCTTGGCCGATTCGTCTTTGAACACGCCCAGCGGAAAGACTGGCAACATCTGTTGTTCAATCCATTGGCACGCCTCCGTCGGCGATAATCCCCAACCGGTCGGGCATGGGGAGAGGACTTCGACGAGCGAGAAGCCTCGGCCTTCGATCTGATTTTGGATGGCCTTGCGCACGGCCTTACGCGCTTTCATCCGCGACCGATTATCTATCAACGCGACGCGCTCGATATAGGTCGGACCTTCCAGCGTGGCCAGCAATTCACTGACGCGCAGCGGAAATCCTTCTGCTTGCGGTGTCCGTCCCAACGGCGAGGTGGACGTCTTCTGGCCCAACAGCGTAGTTGGCGCCATTTGACCGCCCGTCATTCCATAGATGGCATTGTTCACAAAAAAGACGGTGATATTCTCACCGCGATTGGCTGCGTGCAGAATTTCATTGCCGCCGATGGCTGCTAGGTCGCCATCGCCCTGGTAGGTAATGACAATGCTGTCAGGTCGAGCGCGTTTGACAGCCGTGGCCACCGCCGGCGCGCGCCCGTGAGCGACTTGAATGTTGCCTACATCGAAGTAGTAGTAAGCAAACACCGAGCAGCCAACCGGACTGATCAAAATAGTGCGGTCTTGAACACCCAAATCATCCAGCGCCTCGGCTACATACTTATGCAGATTGCCGTGGCCGCAACCGGGGCAGTAGTGCGTGGTCAGGTGATCGCCCGGCTTACGCTCAAACACCCCATAGAAACTCTTCGGGCGCTGGTATGCTTTCACATACATGGTCCACCTCGCAAGCTTGAATAATTTGCTCGACCAACTCTTCCGTCGTCGGGATCATGCCGCCATAGCGACTATACAACAGCACGGGCCGACGACCTTCGACGGCCAGCCGCACATCTTCGACCAATTGACCATGACTGAGTTCAACTGTCAGGAAACAGTCGGCCCACTCTGTCATGACGGCAATTTCTCTGGCCGGGAATGGCCACAGAGTAATGGGTCGGAATAATCCGGCTCGAATGCCTCGCGCGCGCGCTTGATCAATTGCTGTTTTCAGCACACGCGAGACGATGCCGTAGCCGATCAGGATGATGTCGGCATCATCGGTTTTGTACTTTTCGTAGAGGTCGGTTGTCTGACGCATCCGCTCGTACTTCTCTTCCAATCGCAGAATGTGTTGCTCCAACTCTTCAGGCGATAGGTATATTGAGCTAATCAAATTGCTCCGTGTCTCTGCATCGCCGCGGACCGCCCAGTCTTTGATCGGCGGTGAGATCAGCGTCTCTGGGAACTCAACCGGCTCCATCATCTGGCCAATGAACCCATCGGCCAGCACAATCACTGGATTGCGGAACTGATCGGCCAACTCGAAGGCCAGGATCGTCAAGTCGCACATCTCCTGCGCGGAATTGGGGGCCAGCACAATCGTCCGATAGTTGCCATGCCCACCACCTTTGACGATCTGATGATAATCCGATTGTTCTGGCGCGATGTTGCCCAGGCCGGGGCCGCCTCGCATGATGTCCACAATGACACAGGGCAATTCCGAGCCCGCGAGGTATGAAATGCCCTCTTGCATGAGGCTCAACCCCGGCCCAGACGAAGCCGTCATCGCGCGCTCACCGGCCGCGGCTGCACCATACACCATGTTGATCGCCGCTACCTCACTCTCTGCCTGAAGGAATGTTCCTCCCACCAACGGAAAATACTTAGCGGCGGCCTCGGCAATCTCGCTGGCCGGCGTAATCGGATAGCCATAAAACGACCGGCAACCGGCCAAGATGGCCGCTTTGACGACGGCTTCATTTCCTTTGATCAGTTCCTTCACCATGCGTCATGATCCTCAATTGATGCTGTTTGTCTCCGGCTTCACCACATAGACCGTGATGGCCCCTGGTTCCGGACAGGCATAAAAACAAATGCCACAGCCTGTGCAGCCGCGACCTTCATACCTGACCGGATGGTATCCATAGCCGTTCAATCCGTCACTCAGCGTCAGCACGTGGACAGGGCACGCTGCCACGCACAAACCGCACCCTTTGCACTCATCTTCTAAGATTTCGATGACGCCTCGATCTTGTTTCTGCTCGACCCTCATCGCTCATTTACTCCTTCATTGCGACTGCGGCCCTTTCGGTCCGAAGCGCATTAGCATGACTAGCGATGCAAATGCTATGCCGAGATACCATCCCCAGGCTCAGGAGGGCTAATCGGCTGATTTCTCGGCTCATCGCCGGATCGGTCGGCGGCCGCTCAGGTTCTCATCTGTGTTAAATCACGAACCCAGTTGGGAAAATTCACACGAACAAAAGGGAACGCTAACGCGGGGCACAGGCGCGGTTCCGGAGTGGGCGGCCGACCCTCGTGATAGTTCGGTCAATGTGAATCCGGGCACGACTCAAGGCATATCAGCCATATCACCTGATTTGCGCTCATGCGAGACCTGGCCGCAGCACGCTCGATTTCACGACGTTGTCGGTCACGGGCAGCCCGGACTGGGCTGGCATGCAGCTTGCATGACGACAAAGCGAGGATTTTCATGAGCAGTCAGACCAATTGCGGAGGAAAAGATCACGTTCACGGAGCTAAAAAGCATGGTGGAACCTGACTGAGTGAGCGGGTACGCGCGATCCTCACTCGGCATTTGGTATAAGGAGGAAGGTATGCCAATTTCCGATTATTGTTTGACTGAGGTCGTGACCATCCAGCCTGATGAAACGATCGCCGCAGCCGCTGCGCTGATGCGCGATCAGCATGTGGGTTGCCTGGTCGTTGTTGAGGGAAACCGGCCGGTCGGCATTCTGACCGACCGGGACATTGTCAGAGGTGTGCTGGCCGAAGGACTTGATGCTACGCAAACGCTGGTCAACGATGCAATGACGCACGAAGTGGTCACTGTCCAAAGGCAGGCCGGTGTGTTCGATGCTATTTCTTTGATGTGTGATGAGGGCGTGCGCCGATTGCCGGTGGTTGATGAGGAAGGCCATCTGGTCGGCATCATCGCGCTGGATGATTTGTTGTTGTTGTTGGGAACCGAATTAGTGAATCTGGCCAGCATCAGCGCAACCGAACGCAATCGCGAACGCGAGAAAGAACGGACCGCGTCGGCCTGACCAGAGGCGAGCGGAAGCGGATGCCTGTCGGCTCCGACTCTGTTTTTAACACGCCGGCTCTCACCGGTGGCATAACCGTTGAGCACGGCAAGGAAGGGTTCTATGCTTGTCAAACAGATCATGACACAAGACGTTGTCACAGTCGCTCCGAACGACACGCTGTGGCAAGCTGACCAACTGCTGATGAAAGGACGGTTTCGTCATCTGCCCGTGGTGGAAGCAGGCCGATTGGTCGGTATTGTCTCAGACCGGGATATTCGTATCCCGTTATTCCTCAACTCACGAGAGACGGCGCTACAGACGATGCAGCAGAAACAGATTCGTCAGATCATGCGACAACCGGTCATGACGGCCTCTCCCTTGATGGCCATTGAACAAGCCGCAGCGATCATGTACGAAAACAAAATCGGTTGTTTGCCGGTGCTGGAAAACGACCGCCTGGTGGGGATCATTACAGAGAGCGACATCTTCCGCGCATTCATCCAGATCATGGGGGTGATGTTGCCAAGCTCTCGCTTGCAATTGCTATTGGACGACGGCCCTGAACCGTTGGCCAAAGTCACGCACATTGTCAAGGATCACGGCGTCAACATCGTCAGCCTGGTCACCGAACCATGCCAGACAGCCGGCAAACGCATCGTCGTCGTGCGGTTGCAAACGATTGATCCCAGGCCGATCATCAGTGAGCTGCAACGCGCCGGCATCGAAATCAGCTCACCTGAGTTACTGTGGCGACAATCGTGAGCTCTTGTCCACTCCATCGGTCGAGCTGGCCGGTTCAAGAAGCCCTGATCGGCTGCGCTCTTTCACCCCATCTGGGGCATATCGCCCGCTCTCTCCTCACGCCTAATCCAAGGGAACGCATAACGAGTTGGTAGATTTCAACGATTTACTTGGCCTGTTAGGCTCGACCGTGACTTGGTATGATGATTGCTTCTTGTTGATGCTGTTTTAATGTCGCAATGCTGGAGGAAAAACGATGATGCGATTACTGAAACTCATCAGTCTGATGGCGGCGGTGGCGGCGCTCACGGTCAGCGCGTCGTTGCCCGGAACGTATGCCAAGCCAGAATATAGCAAGAAGGAAAAGAAGAGCTGCAAGTATTGCCATACATCGAACAAGCCCAGCAAAGATGACCTGAATGACGCGGGCAAGTACTATCGCGATCACAAGACGCTTGACGGGTACACACCGAAAGGCTAGTTCAGGCGGGCATCAGGCTCACGTCAATGAGGTGGTTGAAAAATGTGTGGCGTTAAAGTCCGACTCTTAAGCGACGCCGGCAATCGCACAACAAAGCTGCTTCCCTGGCCTACGGTGCTTTCCACGGAGATGGTTCCGCCATAATTGGTGATGATACGATGAGACGTTGCCAGTCCCAATCCGGTGCCCTTTTTCTTGGTCGTGTAAAAGGGGCGAAAAATTTTCTCCAGATGCTCTGGGGCGATGCCCTCTCCGTTGTCGGTCACTTGCAGGATGATCGCTTCGTCTTTGGGATCAAAGCTCGTCGTCACGATAATTCGGCCTTTGCTTTTGCCCTGGACAGCATGGACGGCGTTCAGCAAAAGGTTGAGGATCACCTTTTGCATCTCATCGGGGTCTACCATGACGGTAGGCAAGTGAGGGTCTTGACGAAATTCGATCTCAACATGGCCGTCGGCGACCTGCATCTGGGTCATCGTGATGGCATGTTCGATCAGTTGATTCAGATTGGTTCGCGTATTACTGGCTGTATGCGGCCGCGCATAATCAAGCAGGTCACTGATGACGCGATTGACACGCATGGTTTCATCCAACACATGCTTCAAGACGGCGCGATTGGCATCGCCTTCGGGCAAATTTTCCAAGACAATTTCCAAGGCGCCTTTGATGCCAGCCAACGGATTCTTCACCTCATGAGCCAGTCCTGCCGCCAGCTCGCCGATCAAGGCCAGTTGCTCAGCGCGGGCGATGCGCCGCTCCAGCATCACGTGTTCGGTGATGTCGGAGACAACGTGAACCGAGCCGATCACCTGTTGTTGATCGTCCAACAAGGGACTGACCGTCACGCGCAGGACTTTGCCGCCGGGTCGCTCGACAATCTCAGTTGTGGGACAGCGGCTAACGGTGGCTCGGTGGTCAGCGCAATCTGGCAAGCTGCCCTGACGACCCAGTATGGCCAAGCAACACGAGCTGCCCACCAACGTGTCCAACGGTTGATCCAAAATGCGCGACAAGGCTTGGTTCGCCTTAATGATTTGCAGGTCAGGCCGATGAACCGAAATGCCATCCTGAATGGCGTTAAATGTGCTCTCCCACAGTTTGCTGGCGTAGGTGCTTTCGGCCAGCAGCCGCGCATTTTCGATCGCCATGCCCAGTTGCAAACCGATACATTCGAGCAGCTCCAGGTCGTCGGCAATCGCGCGCTCAGGATCATAGCTTGCTGTCACCAGCACGCCGATGACCTTGCCTACAGCAATCAGCGGGACACAGGCCAACGCGTGAACATTGAACTTCGCCACCACCGAACGAGTCACACGTGGATCACGGGCAGCATCGCGAACGACCAACGGCTCACCGCTGACGTACACCTGACCAGCCAATCCTTCGCTCGGCTTCAGATGATCAATGCCGGCGATATACTCACGCGCAACGCCCCGCGCTGCGCGAACACGGAGGTCGCCGCTGTGCGGGTCGAAGAGCAAGACGAGCGCCATATCGGTGCCGATCACATCGGTCACAACCGCGAGCGCTTCTTCCATCAGCGGGTCCAACTGCTGCGAATGACTCAACACCGCAGCCAACCGGCTCAAGGCAGCTACTCGTTTCATTGGGGGCTGAGCCGGCGCGGCAGTGGCAATGCCCGCAGAATGAGGGATGGCAACGGCTGGCGCTTTGTTTTTCCTGACCGGCATAATTCAAGACGCACAGCAATGGTAGCGTGAATCAATTTAGCGAGTCAATTGAACGGAGGCAACCATGAGCAAACAAAAAATTCTTGTCGTGGATGACGAAGACCTGCTGCGGTGGTCTATCAAAACCAAGCTGGAAAAATGGGGCTACGAGACGATCGAAGCAGAGACGGCCAGTCATGGTCTGAAACTATTCACTGACGAAGCGCCAGACCTCGTCATTCTGGACATCAAATTGCCGGACGGCTCAGGCATTGACATCCTCCGGAAGATCAAAGAAGAGAATCCCAACACACCGGTCATCATCATCACTGCCAATACGACCGTTGACAACGCCGTCGCGGCGCTGCGCCTGGGCGCGTTTGACTTCATCTGCAAGCCAATCAACTACGACGAGCTGCAAGCATCCATCAGAAACGGGCTGGAAGCCAGCCACCTGCGCGACACGCTCGACCGCGTTCAATCATATTCCAAGAAGCGATTCAGTTTCGACATGATTGTCGGCGAATCGCCACAAATGCGCGAGCTACTGGAGACGGTGCGGCGCGTCGCCGAGAGCGAAGCTTCGTGCGTCGTGCTGCTGGGCGAATCGGGCGTCGGCAAAGACCTTGTGGCCAAAGCGATTCACTATCAGAGCCGTCGGGCGCAGTATCCTTACGTCGCCATCAACTGCGCGGCCATCCCTGAAACGCTGATGGAAACCGAGCTGTTCGGTCACGAAAAAGGCGCCTTCACCGACGCTCGCGGCCAAAAGAAAGGCGTGTTTGAATTGGCTGACGGCGGCACCATCTTGCTCGATGAAATCGGCGACCTGCCCCTCGGCCTGCAAGCTAAGTTGCTGCGTGTGATCGAAGAACAACAATTCCGCCGCGTCGGCGGCGTGCGCAACATCAACATTGACGTGCGCATCATCGCCAGCACCAATCGCAATCTGGAAGAAGAAGTGCAACAGGGCCGATTTCGCGCTGATCTCTACTACCGGCTCAGCGTCGTGCAGATCACCATTCCACCGCTGCGCGAACGGAAAGAAGATGTGCTGTTGATCGCCGAGCACCTGATCAAGAACTTCAACGTCAAAATGAAGCGAAACATCATCGGACTGGCGCCC
Source organism: Blastocatellia bacterium (assembly GCA_025054955.1). NCBI lineage: Bacteria > Pseudomonadati > Acidobacteriota > Blastocatellia > Blastocatellia bacterium. The sequence continues at coordinate 37,795 of JANWZE010000023.1, forward strand.
GAAACAAAGAAGCTATTTCTGGAATACACATGGCCGGGTAATGTGCGTGAGCTGCGCAACACTATTGAACACGCGATGATCTTCGAGGAATCACCCTATATCACGCCTAAGCATCTGCACACACGCATCAGCCACCACGGCCTGCCGGCCAGCAATCTCACGCCCAAACTGGGCACGCCGAAGCTGGTCGGCCGGATGACGTTGGAACAGATGGAACAAACCATGATTGAACAAGCGCTGGAGCAAACCGGGTGGAACCAGACGCGCGCGGCCGATCTATTGGGCATCTCGCGCGATGCGATTCGCTACAAGATCAAGAAGTATCATATCGAGCGGCGTCAATCAGTCGCTCGGGTCTGAGCGACCCAAAGGAGGTGAGATCATGGCACGGCATCGCTGGATGGCAGTAGTTGTGATATTGGCAAGCACGGCAGCGGTCTTCGCCCAATCGGCGAAACAATCGGTGGACTGTATGAGCTGCCATCAGGATGCCACCTTGACCAAGCAAGTGAACGGACGGACGGTCAGTCTTGCTATCAAACCAGAAACGTTCGAGGCGTCGGTTCACGGCGTTTTGAACTGTACCGACTGCCACACTGATGTCAAAGACTACCCACACGAGCCGCCGCCCAAAGCGGTTTCCTGCGCAAGCTGCCATGCTGAGGCACATCAGGCCTACATGCAGGGCTTGCACGCCAAAGCCCGTAATGGCGGCAGGGCGCAAGCGGCTAGTTGTTTAGATTGTCATGGCGATGCCCACCAGATCAGGCCGTCCAGTGATCCGACGTCGAAAACCTATCGCAGCAACATTCCGCAGACCTGCGGCTCGTGTCATAGTCTCAAGTTCGTCATGGAGCCGTCACATTTGAGCGCCCAGCCGTTTTTCTCGTATCAAGAGAGCGTGCATGGACGAGCGGTCGCCGCCGGCTCGCTGAAAGCTGCCGTCTGCACAGACTGCCATCATAGCCACGACATTCGTTCCCCCGGCGACCCAAAATCGGAGATTTTCAAATTCAACGTGCCCGCGCTGTGCGGCAAGTGCCACGAATCAGTGACCGCTGAGTTCAACCAGAGTATCCACGGACAAGCCATCCAGCGCGGCCGATGGCAAGCGCCTGTCTGCACCGATTGTCACGGCATTCATTCGATCAAGTCGCACATTGATCCGACGTCTTCTGTAGCTGCGCAAGCGCTGGCGCGCACCACCTGCGCGACGTGTCATGAAGGCGTGCGATTATCGCAAGAGTTTGGCGTGCCAGGCCGGCGCACCAGCACCTATTTGGATAGCTATCACGGCCTGGCCTCGCGACTGGGTTCCAAGGTCGCTGCCAATTGCGCCAGTTGCCACGGCGTGCACAATATCCTTCCTTCGTCTGATCCGCGCTCGACGATCTCAAAAGCCAATCTGGTCAGTACCTGCGGGCGCTGTCATCCGGGCGCCAGCGAAAACTTCATTCGCGGCCGAGTCCACGTAGATGTGCCGATTTCAGAGGATACGGGCAGCATTGTCAGCGCGTGGATCAGGACGTTCTACATCTGGTTGATCGTCATTCTCATTGGCGGCATGGTCGGTCACAATGTGATCATCTGGCGGAAAAAAGCGATCGCCGTGCGTCGCGCGCAAGACCGCTCCATCATCCGCATGACGCCGCAACAACGATGGCAGCATCTGTTGTTGCTCATCAGCTTCACCGTGCTGGCGTTGACCGGATTCGCGTTGAAGTATCCCGATTCATGGCTGGCTTGGTTGCTTGGTTCTAGTGAACCATTTCGGCGAATCACCCATCGCGTGGCCGGCGCTGTCATGATCGGCGTTGGGCTTTACCATATCGTCTACGTCTTCTGCACAAAAGAAGGATGGGAGGGATTCAAAGCGTTTCGCCCGACAAAACAAGATGTGTATGATGCTGTCCACAACATACTGTATTATCTTGGCCGCCGATCAGACCGCCCCCTGTTTGGGCGGTTCACCTATGCCGAGAAGCTGGAATACTGGGCGTTGGTCTGGGGCATCATCATCATGGGCATCACCGGTCTGATGGCCTGGTTTGAAGTGACCGTGACGAAACTGCTTCCTCGTTGGTCTATTGATGTCGCCTTGACCATTCACTTTTACGAAGCCGTGCTGGCCACGCTGGCTATCATCGTATGGCACTTATATCATGTTGTGTTCGACCCAGACGTTTACCCGATGAACTGGGCTTGGTGGGACGGGCGAATGTCTATCGAACAGTTCCGCCACGAACACCCGCTGGCTTACCAGCAGATGCTTGCCGAGCAGGAACAAGAACGCCGCGAACCGGCGGGCAAACCGGCGCGGCATGATTCAACTGACGAATTCAAACCATCTCCGGCTAGTAGCGGAGATGATTAACACGGAGGGACTATGATGGTGTTAATCAAGAAACTCACATTCAGCCTTTTTGTCGCTCTCCTTACGCTGACGATGATTTCCTCATGGCCTGCGCCGACGGCCACTACGCTGGTCAACGACGCAGCCAAACTCTATGAAGCCAAATGCGCCAAATGTCACGGCGCTGATGGCACCCCAACACAGATGGGCCAGAAGATGAAAGCGCCTGATCTGCGTTCCAGTGAGGTTCAAAAGAAAACAGACGACCAATTGTTCAAAGCGATTGCCAAAGGCGAAAAATCCTTCCATCAACTTGAAAAGAGCATGAGTGAAAAGGAAATTCGCCAACTGGTGGGGCATATCCGTGCATTGGCTAAGAAAAAATAACTCGTTGTTGAATTGCTAGGGCGATTTTCATTTGCCTTGGCCTAAGTACGTGGACAAAGGTTCTGGGGATACGGGACGTTTTGGAGTGCGGTGACGTGTCACCGCTTTCCAAAAACGTCACGAACTTTTGTCACGTTACTTAGAGCGATTTTCAATTGCACTTAGCCCGGGGGCCTGCACCTTGGGGGCTGAGGCACGTTGGGTGTGTGTTCCCAGGGTAAGCTCGTTCGTAAACCGATCTAGGGCGTCGAGAAGGCAAGAGAGCAGCGTCAGGCTCGGCCTTCTCGACGCCGTTGCACACGAACGAGCCGATGGAAGAACAGGTGGCGGCTCTTGAAGGCGCGACGGATGGGAGGATGACGGCTGCTAGACATTGCACGTCTGGCTATCATCATGCGTCCGGCTGCCGCCGCCGCTCGGACTCAGTCAACGCCCACAGAGCGACGCCCCTACACACAACATGGTCTTTCCCGCTCAATTGGTATAACTCGGTGTGGCCGTCAATGACTCATGCACAATCGCCACGGCCAAGTTGACAACACCTGAGTCTCTTGACCCAACCTGCTCCGCCAAATTCCCCACAAGCTTCGTCGTCAAGCCCCGCACTGCTTGCGGATCGGTGAAGAAGCCCTATTTATGGCGTCCAGATCATAGACTCAGACGTGGCATGCAGATTGCCTCTTTATTGATTCCGGTTCTCTGGGAATTTTTCAGTAAGGAGATGGAGTCATGAGCACCGTGCTGTATACGATCATCATCGTCGTGGCGCTGGGCGTCTTATACCTGGTGATGCGGCTTGTTATCGGCGCCTATCTGACCTATCGTGGCAAACGGCTGGTCACCTGCCCGGAAACGAACCAGCCGGCTGTCGTTGAAGTCAACGCGCTGCAGGCGGCCAGGACCGCGATGGTTGGCAAGCCGCAGCTTGAGCTTGATGCATGCTCTCGCTGGCCCGAACGAGCACACTGCGGCCAAGAGTGCTTGCGACAGATTGAAGCGGCACCCGAAGCTTGTTTGATACAAACGATGCTATCAAATTGGTATGCGGGCAAGTCCTGTGTGCTGTGCGGCCACGTTTTTGAAAAAATTCACTGGGCCGAACATAAGCCGGCCTTGAGGGATCAGCAGGGTCGAACATACAGTTGGCAGGATATTCATCTGGAGCAGTTGCCGCAGGTGCTGCAAACGCACGCGCCGGTTTGCTGGAATTGCCACATTGCCGAGAGCTTCCGTCGTCAATACCCCGACCTAGTGGTGGATCGCCCGTGGCGAGACAACCTTCCACGCCAGGATGAGAACTGATTGACCAAGCTGCAACGTGATCCCTTCGTCAGCGAAGGTTGCACAATCGGTCGGTGATAAACCCACAGCAACAGTGTGGGGATTATCACCCGCTTGCGCGATATAACCCATGGGCGGGGAGCCATGATAGATCTGTTCGTTGTCAAGAAATGGTTGCGTCAGTAGCGATTAGAAGCACAACTGAGCAAGCAGCAATGGTCGGCATACCAATTGCTCAACGTGTAGTTCTATGAACGAACCAATGCCAGATGAACCAATTCATACCCCAACTCACTGCAAGGAGGCCGTGTCATGATCAGAAGCACTACAATGAGAACACGCATCAAGCTCGCATTCTTAATCGCCGGGTTCATTGCCCTGGTGGCCGGATTTGATCCGGGCGGCTTAATTGCGCAGCAGCAGGTGTTGCCGCGACCGGGCTTGAAACTGGAGATTCTGGGCGTCACCATTCCCGAAAGTCGCAAGCCAGAAGTTACATTCAAAATCACCGATGAACGGGGAATGCCTCTGGACAAAGACGGCGTCACAACTGAAGGCGTGGTGACGTTACGATTTTTGATCGCTCGTATTCGACGTGGCGAGCGGCAGTACACATCCTATATTGTTCGTCAGCAAACCGGCGCCGCCCTGGGAACGGTGGACCAAGCAGCAGCCGATTCAGGCGGCACGTATGCGCAGGTCGGTCCCGGCACCTACACGTACACATTCGGAACGACGCTGCCGGCCAATTATGATCGGACGGTCACACATACAGTCGGCGTTTATGCCAATCGAGACATGACACATGTTGATGGCAATGATTATGTGGCTGCCGCGACGTTTGATTTTGTGCCGAACGGCACTCCGGTAACCGTCAAGCGGGATGTTGTCAATGACGCGGCCTGCAACAAGTGTCATGATCAATTGACAGCGCATGGCGTGCGTCGCAGCGTCGCGTTGTGCGTGCTGTGCCATACGCCACAAACACCCGATCCCGATACTGGCAATACAACCGACTTCAATGTCATGATCCATAAGATTCATCGGGGCGCTGATCTGCCCAGTGTGCGAGCTGGCCGGCCCTATCAACTGATTGGCAATCGCGGTGTCGTTCATGACTACTCGAAGGTTCGATTTCCGCAAGACATTCGCAACTGCGATAGCTGCCACACGGGCAGTCAAGGGATGAATGCACTAACCCGTCCGTCGCGGATAGCGTGTGGCTCCTGCCATGATAACGTCAACTTCGCTACTGGTCAGGGTCATGGACCGGGCATCCCGCAGACCAATGACCTAGCCTGCGGGTTCTGCCATCAACCGACCTCCACAACAGAATTCGATCTGTCGGTTGCCGGCGCGCACGTGATTCCCAATCAATCCAGACAACTGCCCGGCATCAAGTACACGATCGTCAGGGTTGAGAACACGGCGGCAGGACAACGCCCCAGAGTTATATTCAACATCACGGACAATGCCGGCCGTCCGATTCAACCCAGTCAAATGAGCCGACTGGCGCTTGTGCTGGGCGGGCCAACGAGCGACTACAGCCGCTGGTGGACGGAAGATGCTCGCATGGCCACGCCGACCGGCGACGGCAACTACGCTTACACCTTTAACACGGCCATTCCTGCTGACGCCACAGGCACGTACACAGTGACGTTGGAGGGCCGCCGCAATGTTCAGATCATCGGCCCGAACTTTCAACCAACAACAATTCAAGACACCGGTCCGAATGTCACCAAGTCATTTGCTGTGACCGGACCGCTGGTCGAACGTCGTGTCGTTGTGGATTTGGCCAAGTGCAACGCTTGTCATGATATGTTGCGGGTGCACGGCGACAATCGGTTTAACAATGTGCAGTATTGCGCCGTGTGTCACAACCCGAATCAGACGGACGTGGCGCGCCGACCGCAAGCGGAGCTGCCTGCTGAGAGCGTGGATTTCAAATACATGATTCACCGCATCCACGCTGGCAAAGAGCTATCCAGCGACTTCACCGTATACGGATTCGGCGGCACGGCGTATAACTACAATAACGTTGGTTTCCCTGGACGGCTGACCAACTGCACGATGTGCCATGTGGCTGGAACCCACTTGATTGGTTCGACCGCCGGACGATTGCCAACGGTCACGCCCAGAAGTCTGATCAATCCAACACCGCCGATTTCTGCGGCCTGCGTTGGCTGCCACGATAGTCAGGCCACATTGGCTCATGTTTCATTGAACACCTCTCTATTCGGCGAATCGTGCGCCGTCTGTCACGGCGAAGGGCGCGAGTTTGCCGTATCGAAGTCGCACTTCCGGCGACCTGATGCCCGATGAGCGAAGGCGGCCGATGGCAGACAAAACAGTATGCCTGCCATCGGCCACATCCGGCGCGCGTCTTGGGCAAGCTCTTTGTTGATACTGCAATCGGCATGACAAAACTGGTACGCATGAGGTAGGTTCCTATGAGACTATTATCGCGGAAATGGGTATGGACGCTGGTGACGTTGTTTTGGCGCAACTGGCTCACGTCGCTCGGCTCGATTCTGGCCACATTCAGCGCCCTTTCAATCATCGCGTTCGTCGCGCTTGGATTTCTCGGACTTGACACGCCGTACCTGGGCGTCATGGCATTTCTGGTGATGCCGGCCCTATTTATCGTCGGGCTGTTTCTGATCCCGATTGGCCTTCACTACGACCGAAAAAAACGCGCCACGCGTCAAGACGAACCTGAGCTTTACCCCGTCTTTGACTTCAATCAGCCTCGTCTACGACGCATGGCCGGCGTGGTGGCCGTGTTGACGGCTATCAACCTGATGATTTTGTCATTCGTCAGCTATCAAGGCGTCGTGTTCATGGATTCAGTGGCGTTTTGCGGCACGACCTGTCATACCGTGATGGAGCCGGAATACACGACGTACCTCAACTCGCCGCATTCCAAAGTCAAATGCGTGGAATGTCACATTGGCGCAGGTGCGCCGTGGTTTGTTCGTTCCAAACTCTCCGGCGTAGGACAGGTGCTGGCCGTCGCCTTCAACACCTATAGCCGACCTGTGCCCTCGCCGGTGGAGAATTTGCGCCCGGCGCGCGATACGTGCGAACAGTGTCACTGGCCTGAACGATTCACCGGCAATCGTATCAAAGTCATCACCAAATTTGCCGAAGACGAATCGAACACTGAAACCAAAACGGTCTTGCTCTTGCATATCGGTGGCGGCGCGACCGGCCAAGGCGGCATTCATAGCTGGCACATTGATCCGAAGAAAGAAACAACCTATATCACCACGGACCCGCGCCGAGAAGTCATCCCGTGGATTCATGTCAGAGAAGCCGATGGAACGGTTCATGAGTTTGTCGCCCGCGAAGGTGCGCCAACGGCCGAACAGCTTGCCAAGGGTCAGAAACGCACCATGGATTGCATTGATTGTCATAATCGTCCGACGCATATCTTCAAATTGCCCGATCAAGCTATGGACGAATCGTTGGCAGCCGGCCGCATTGATCGTTCGTTGCCTTACATCAAGAAAGTCGGCGTTGAAGCGCTGAAACAAGCCACCGGACCGAAACAGGAGGCGCTGGAAAAGATTGCCCGGCGCGTTCGCGACCACTTCCAGCAAAACTACCCTGAACTGGTCATCTCGAAGAAACCAGCGATTGAAGCAGCCATCGAGGAAATTCAGGCGATCTATCGTCGCAATATATTTCCATCCATGAACGTCACATGGGGAACGCATCCCGATCATATCGGTCATGAACGATTCCCCGGTTGTTTCCGCTGTCATGATGATCAGCACGTGAGCAAGACCGGCAAGACGATCAGCCAGGATTGTAGTTTGTGTCATACGATTTTGGCTCAGGATGAACAAGACCCAGAAGTGCTCAAGCAGTTGGAGATCAAATAATGTTCGTGGATTCAGCAGAGACAGCGGCCAGCAGGCCAGGCGCGTTTTCAGCCTCGCTTAGCACGCGCAGCGATCTCTGCCGGTAACTTTTGAGGCGCTCTATGAGAACGCGATCAGCTCTTTCACATGTGAAGCTCGTCACGACGCTCTGCTTTCTTCTCATCACGGTCATTGCCGTCAGCGTGGATGTACCGGTCACAACGTCGTTCGCTCTGCCGCAGCAAGCGCAGTCGGCAACACAAGAAACGGCGGCCACCGGCTCGTATGTCGGTTCGGAAACTTGCATGGGTTGTCATGAAGACATTCACAAACAATATGCGATGACCGCTCATTACGTGACCGACACCAGCGCCCGCTATCAGCAACCGATGAAAGGCTGCGAGGCCTGTCACGGGCCTGGCCAGGAACATGTGGATGCCGGCGGCGACGCGACCAAAATTTTCAATCCAAAAGGCAAGCCGCCGCGCCTCGCCAATGAGCGGTGCCTCAGTTGCCATCAACAACAGGAAGAGCGTCACAACTTTCGCCAAAGCGAGCATGGACTCAATCAAGTGGCCTGCATTGATTGCCACTCACCGCATCCGGCCAAACCGCTCGAAAACCTGTTGGTGAAGGAGAGTCCGGCGCTTTGCTATCAATGTCACGGCCAAATCAAGCAGCAATTTCAACGCCCATTCCATCATCGCGTTCATGAAAAAGGCATGAGCTGTCAGGATTGCCACAATCCGCACGGCGGCTTCAACCTCGCACAAACACGGGCGTCAGCCGGCGGAACCGATGCCATCTGCTTGAAATGCCACACAGAGAAACAAGGACCTTTCGCCTTTGAGCATGCGCCGGTTCGGTTGGAAGGCTGCGTCATCTGCCACGTGCCGCATGGCTCCAATAATCCCAAGATGCTCAAACGGAGCACAGTGCAACAGTTGTGTCTGGAATGTCACTCCGATACGCCGGGCATCTTCGGTCCAGAGCCGCCTGCATTTCACGATATTCGCAGCCCGCGATACCAAAACTGCACAACCTGTCACGTGAAGATTCACGGCTCATACGTCAATCGCCTGTTTCTGCAATGAGGGCCAGCGGAGGTTATATGCAGCACACGATATTGGACACTCGACAAATCGCGTTTCCGATCATGCTCGCGCTCCTGCTCACGCTGGGGCTGACCACCTCGACGGCTTACGCGCAATCAACGTCGCCAGAGGAGCCTACACCACAGCAAGGGCCGGTCGAAGGATTCAAACTTGGCGGCCTGATCACCTCAGGCACGATTGAAATGGGGACGCGCCAGACGTGGATCGGCGGCAATCAAGATGTCTATCGCAGTCAAGTTAACTTAGGCGCCGGGGTGCGCCTCTTTGACATCGCCGTGCAATCGCGCTCGCCCGATAACGCCGGCCCACTCTATGACACGCTCTCTTACCACATGACAAGCTGGGGCGGCGACCCTTACAACACCGTCCGGCTGAGCATCCAGAAGCGTCACCTCTACCGATTCGATCTACGATACTGGCGCATGGATTACGTCAACCTGCTGCCCACGTTTGCCAATCCACTGGTCAACCAAGGACTATTGATCAACCAACATAGCTTCAATCAGGCTCGCCGCGTCTCCAGCTACTGGCTCACGCTGCTGCCCAACCGGGACTTTCAAATCCGACTGGGCTACGAACGAAACTTTGCGTTTGGCCAGGCACTCACCACGTTTTCTATCGGACTGGATGAGTTTGTGCTCCAAGACCCAATGCGAACGACGACGAATGATTATCTGGTCGGAGTGGATACCACACTCGGTATGGTTGACCTGACCATTGAGCAAACCTTCCGCACGTTCAAGGATGATATGACCACGTTCCAAACGCCCGGCCTGATCAACAACGGCAATAGCCCGCGAGTTGGGCCGATTGGCGCTGTCAACCCGCAACAAATTCTGCTGACCTCGTTTCAGCGCGACAGCGCGGTACGCGGCTTCATGCCGGCCACGCGCCTCGGCCTGAATATCCGACCGAGCAAACAGGTTCAATTCACCGGCCGCGTGGTCTACAGCGATGCCGAATTCGATTTCAATCGAAACGAAATCCTATCGGGCAATCTCTTCGATTTATCAGCGCTCAGCTTCGTCACGCGGCAACGCTCCAACGCGCTGGCAGCAGCCTCTCGCCCCATCACCACCGCTGACACTGCGTTGCGCGTCAGCCCAATCGAGCGCCTGACGCTGACCAATTCGACCTCATTCAATCACTTCGTCATCGCCGGCGGCAGTCTGTTAGAGACACTTCAAATTCTCGGTCTCACCTTTCAAGGGACGCCGCCGCCACCGAATCAAATGCAGCGCCTGGTCTCTTCGTTTCTGGATGAACGCACGTCGCTGCGTTCGCTGCGCAATCTGTTTGAAGCGAGCCTTGAGGCGCATCCTCGCCTGACACTGCGCGGCGGATACCGGTTCACCAACCGGCGCGCCCGGTTGACGATTCCCGTTCCGTTTCGCGCTATTGACCAGTCAAGCCTCGATACACACACCGGGATTGCTGGCCTGACCCTGCGCGCGCCGAAGCAATTTCGCCTGATGGCTCAATTGGAGCGCGGCTCTGCCGATAATGTCTTCACCCGGATTGCGCCGTATCACCTGACGCGACTGCGCGTGCGCTCCAGTTTCCAGCCGCTCTCGCAATGGCGGCTGAGCGGCGAGTACACGCTCACCGACGCGCGCAATCCCAATCCGTTTGTTGACACCCTGCACCGGCATCGCGCCTTCAACATTCATTCCACCGTATCGTTGAACGAACGCTTGGATATGGACCTCGGCTATACGCGCGTGGACATTTCATCAGACACTTCGATCATCCTGAATCCACGCACGCTCGAACGCGGCAACTCGCCCTATCGAGCCGATGATAATGCCGTGAACGCGGACCTCACGTTTTCGCCGTCGAGGCGGGTTCATCTGTCTGTCGGCTATGGCGTGATTAACTCCAAGGGGACATTTCCACTTAATTATCACCAACCGCGCGCGCGCCTGTCGCTTGATCTGCACCGACGGCTCAGTTGGATTGCCAGTTGGGGTTGGTATGGCTACAACGAAAAGGGCGTCGCGATTCAGGATTATCGCGCCCATTTGCTGAGCTCAAGCCTGAAACTCAGGTTTTAGAGCAATTTTCAATTGCCTTCCTTAGGAGCCCCGCATCTTGCCGGCTCATGCACGCTGCAAGTGTGCACCCCCAGAGTAAACTCATTCACAAACTGCTGGAGAGCAGTGCATAAAATGAGTTCATCCTGGGGCACCCGCCGGAGCCAGCATCATTTGGCAAGGCGCGGGCGCTCCAGGACGAAGATCATCTGAAGATCGCCATAGGTCGCCTATGAAAATGCCCAGGCTCGCTTCGATGTTGCCCTGAAACAAACCCACGATTCACCATTGCTTCAACTTTGCGTGTCTGGCCCAGGCTCGCTTCGATGTTGCCCTGAAACAAACACGCGCTGATTGGCCGACTCCACTCTTGCTCCATGGTGACGGAAGCCGATCATCGGCGGTGTGATCACTGCTTCGGATCAATGGCAACTTTCAACATGTCGGTTGATTGCGATAAGTCAGCCAACACCTGAGGCAACTCGGTGAGCGGCGCAGTATGCGAAATCCATTCAGCGGGATTGATCATGCCAGCAGCGATGATGCGCAACGCTTCGCGCACATGGCGCGGCGTGTGATGAAATGGCGATTTGACGGTCAGTTGGTCATAGTGGATTCGTTCAGCATCCAGATTGACGGCCGTGCCGGCTGCACATCCACCGAACAAGGTCACCGTGCCGCCCCGGCGCGCGCAACTGACTGCCAACTCCCAAGCAGCCGGCAGCCCGACGCACTCGACAACTCTGTCGGCCATGTACCCGCTGGTCAATGAGCGAACCTTCCCGACAACGTCGCCGGTTGTATTCACATCGAAGACAGCATCGGCTCCCAGTCGCTCAGCGGCGTGCAATCGCGCTGCACGTCGTCCGAATGCCAACACGCGCGCGCCTTGCAATTTCGCTAAGCGGACGAACAACAACCCAATCGGCCCCAGTCCCAGCACCATCACCGTGTCACCTTCCCTGATATCGCTTTCTTCAAGCCCTTGTACAACACAGGCCACTGGTTCAACCATGGCGGCGGCGGCAAATGAAACTGAATCAGGAATCGGCAGAAGATTCACCCGGACGATGCGTGCAGGAATTTTGATGTATTCGGCATAGGCGCCATTGAGAAAGAGCAAATCCGTGCAGGCACTAAAACTCTGCTTCCGGCAGTAGAAGCATTGACCGCACGGCGCTGAATTGGCGGCCACCACACGCATGCCGACGTGAAAGTCACTGACGCCCGGACCGACTTCAACAATCGTCCCTGAGAATTCATGGCCGAAGACCGATGGCAACACGATCATCCGCGCATGATAGCCGCGTTGATAGACTTTCAAGTCTGTGCCACAGGTCAGCGCCGTATCAATTTTGACGAGCACTTCCCCTTGCTCAACGCGGGGGATCGGCAAACGTTCGATGCGCACATCACGTTGGCCATAGAGGACAGCAGCCAGCATACTCTCTTGCTTCATAGATCAGCTCACGAGGCGGCATTATACTCTCTCACCAACAACAGAGGCAATTTGCTGGCGCTCGGTGATTGGCGCGTCAACGCGCTCATTGACTGTCCGCGTGCGTCTGCCTACAATTCGACCGCGATGACCAACCCAGTCAACAATCCTCCAGGTGATGTTCCATTCACTGAAATAGCGGCCAGCTTGGCTCACATCAGTCGGATGTTTTACGACCGCCGCTGGACGCTGGGAACGAGCGGAAATTTCAGCGCCGTGATCAGCCGTGATCCATTGCGACTGGCCATTACAAGCAGCGGCGTAGATAAAGGGCAGTTGGCCACTGAGCATATTTTGCTGGTTGATGAGAATGGCCAGCCGGTGGATGGAACAGGCCAGCCATCGGCGGAAACGCTCCTGCATGTGGCGATCGCGCGCACGCTTGGCGCCAACGCTGTGTTTCACACTCATTCGATCTGGAGCACACTGGTCTCAGAAGCCCATCTCAATGAAGGAGGCTTGACGATTCAAGGCTACGAAATGTTGAAAGGATTGGAGGGCGTCCGCTCACACGAGCATTGCGAGTGGATTCCGATTCTGGATAACTCGCAGGATTATCGGCAACTGGCTGGCGCGGTTGAGGCGCTTTTACAACGTCATCCCAACACACATGGCCTTTTGCTTTACCGACATGGACTCTATACCTGGGGCGCCGATCTGGCCGCAGCGAAACGGCACGTGGAAATTTTGGAGTTCCTGCTGGAAGTCACAGGACGAACGCTGCCGCATGTCAACGGTCGCCCCTGATCAATGAGGCAAAAACCTATGGCAATTGTCACCATTCCCGACAAGCACCAAACATTGACCGATCCAACGGCCATCAGGTCACACCTGGCCAGCATCGGCATCGCTTACGAGCGATGGAATCCGGCGCATCCTGTCGCTCCCGATGCCCCACCCGAGGCCATCCTAGCAGCTTATGCCGCCGAGATTGAAGCGCTGAAAGCGCGTGGCGGCTACGTCACTGCCGACGTCGTTGACGTCACCCCGCAGACGCCGGGCCTCGACGCGATGCTGGCCAAGTTCAGCCGCGAACACTGGCACGATGAGGACGAAGTCCGTTTCATTATTGATGGTCGCGGGCTGTTTCATATTCGACCGCAGCAAGGGCCGGTCACGGCCATCGAAGTTGAAGCCGGTGACTTGATCTGCGTGCCGCGCGGGACCTGGCACTGGTTCAATCTGTGCGCCGACCGGCGTATTCGAGTGATCCGTTTATTCCAAGACCCGGCTGGCTGGACTCCGCATTACACAGACAGCCACGTTGACGAAAACTATCAGCCTGTCTGTTTCGGCTTCAGTCATCTTCCTCTGCAAGCAAGTTGAGGCCTATCATCATGCCATCACTTGGTCCGATTCGCAGCATTTTACTGGATATCGAAGGGACAACGACGCCAATTGCATTCGTTTATGAGGTGTTGTTTCCCTACGCCAAGATGTACGTAGCCGATTTTCTTTGGCAGCACGCTGCCTCTGATGAAGTCTGCGCTGATATTGCTGGCCTCTGGCAGCAACACACCGATGATGTGAAAAACGGGCTGACGCCCCCGCCTCTGTCGGCCAGTCCGCCGGAAGCGCGTCTCTCATCATTGGTCAGCTACGTTCACTGGTTGATTGATCACGACCGAAAGTCAACAGCCCTGAAGTCGTTGCAAGGCAAAATCTGGCAAGAGGGCTACCGAACCGGTCACCTGCGAAGCCAGGTCTTTCCCGATGTGCCTATGGCGTTTGAGCAGTGGCAACGGCAGAAAATAGAAATTTGCATTTTCTCTTCGGGCAGCGTCCTGGCGCAACAACTCTTGTTCGCGCACACCACGGACGGCGACTTGACGCGGTTCATCCATGCCTATTTCGATACAACGATCGGCTCGAAACGAGACCCGGAAAGTTATCGGCGGATCGCGACAACGCTCGGACACGCTGCCGAACAGATGCTCTTCATCTCCGATGTGACGGAAGAACTGGATGCCGCGCAATCAGCCGGCATGGCCACGCGACTGGCCGTTCGTCCGGGAAATCATCCACAGCCGGCCTCGCCGCACGTGGCGATACACACGTTTGAGGCGCTCATGGCCGAAAGATAATGAACAAAAAACCACAAAGGACACGAAGGACACAAAGAGCCTCTTGTCTGGCCTGGTGCGCTTCGTGCCCTTGTTGGTTCACCATCTGAGGAGGCACTATGCACTACAGTCGTCGTTTGATCTCACCATATCTTGTCACGACTCTGCTCATCTGGTCGGTGGTCGTCGGAACCTGCACGCCGGCCCTGAGCCAGGATGGGACATCACAACCGAAAGGCTGGACGCTCGATGAAATGATGAAAGTCAAATCGGTTGGGAACGTTCAGGTTTCGCCTGATGGCCGGCGCGTGGTCTTCACTGTGACTGAGGCCATCATGACCGATGACAAAAGCGACATGCTGACTCACATCCACATGGCCAACGCCGATGGGTCGAACGCCTATCAATTCACCTACGGCGATAAATCCTGTTCCAACCCACGATGGTCGCCGGACGGGCGCTGGATCGCGTTTACATCGAGTCGGTCGGGCAAGGAGAACATCTGGTTGATCCGCGCCGATGGCGGTGAAGCCCAACAATTGACCGATGTCAAAAGCGGCGTGGGAAGCTACCGCTGGTCTCCTGATAGCAAATTGATCGCGTTCACCATGCCTGATCCACCAACCGAAGCGCAGGAGAAAGCTGAAAAAGGAAAGAACGACGCTAAGGTCATTGATGAGAACATCAAGTTCAATCGGCTCTGGGTCATTCCTATCGAAAAAGACGCCAACGGCAAACGTGAGCCGAGGCAACTGACCAAAGAAAATTACAACGTCAGTGGCAATTTCGACTGGTCGCCCGACGGCAAAACGATTGTCTTTTCTCACACGTTGACGCCGCGCGCAGATGATTGGCCATCGGCTGACATATCCACAGTGGCTGTGGCGTCTGGCGAAGTGAAGCGGCTTGTCAGCACCGGCGCAGCAGAGAGTTCGCCGCTGTTTTCGCCTGACGGTCGTCAGATTGCCTTCGTGGCGACAGACAATCCGCCAACATGGGCACGAGATGCGCGGGTCTATATCATCAGCGCCGGCGGCGGGCAAGCGCGGCCACTGGCCGAAACCTATGATCGCCAGCCAGACCTCGTAGGATGGTCAGCCGATGGTCAATCGGTTTACTTCACCGAAACGCGCGGCACGGTAGGCCGACTTTCAGCGTTGCCTGTCACCGGCGGACGGCCGCAAGACCTCGATCGCGGAGACGTGGACATGCTGGGTGTCAATCTAAACGCCACACGAACGGCTATCGGATTTATCGGGCAAACGTCGGCGCGTCCGAACGAGGCTTACGTGAGCCGATTACCAGCGTATGTGCCTGTGCAAGTCAGTCGCGTCAACGCTGAGTTCTTGAATCATGTGACCGGTCGCACCGAGGTCATCCGCTGGAAGTCATCGGATGGGATGGAGATCGAAGGATTGCTGACCTACCCGGTCAATTACAAACCCGGGCTCCGGTATCCGCTGTTGCTCATCATTCATGGTGGGCCTGCTGGCGTCTTTCGAGAGACATTCATTGCCGGTGGAGGCGGCGCTTATCCGATCGCTGCTTTTGCCGATCAAGGATTCGCCGTGCTGCGCCCGAACGTGCGAGGCTCGTCAGGCTATGGGAAGCAATTCCGCTACGCGAACTACCAAGACTGGGGCGGCGGCGATTTTCGGGACTTGATGACCGGTGTGGATCACGTCATTAGCATGGGCATCGCAGACCCAGAGCGCCTCGGCGTGATGGGATGGAGCTACGGCGGCTTCATGACCTCGTGGATCATCACACAAACAAAACGATTCAAAGCTGCCTCAGTCGGCGCCGGCGTTACCAATCTGATGAGCTTCACCGGCACAACGGATATTCCTAGTTTCATCCCCGATTACATGAGGGCTGAATTCTGGGACAATCTGGACGTCTACCGAAATCATTCAGCCATGTTCAACATCAAAGGCGTGACGACGCCAACCTTGATTCAACATGGCGAACAGGATGAGCGCGTGCCGATTTCGCAAGGATTTGAGTTGTACAACGCGCTCAAGCGGCAGAACGTGCCGGTGAAAATGATTGTTTACCCACGCACGCCGCACGGTCTGCGTGAGCCTAAGCTGCGGCTGGATGCCATGAAGCGCAATCTGGAGTGGTTCACCCACTATTTGAATCAGGATGCAGCCGCTAGGAAATGAACGCCTAGCGGGCGCGTTCATCGGGCGTGCCGCGACTGCGCGGACTCAGGATGCAGCCGCCAGGAAATGAACGCATAGAGCGATAGACCGCGGCGACGCCCAGCCGATCAAAGGTGACAAAAGGTGATAACGTGATGTGATGAGGCGGTGACTGCGTTTGGCTTGTGTCGCCGCCTCAATGAGCTGCCCTGTGCTCAGTGTTTCACTGTTTCTCGCGTTCTCTCGCCTTTATCCACCTGATTGGTTACAATGATGCGCCCATTGAACTGATGCATGAGTGAGCAACTCGAAAAACTTGACCAGATGCGCGACGAGCTAGAGCAGAAGATCGCTCAGTTGATCCCTCTTGCGACCACTGCCGAAGCGCGAAAAGAATTGGAACGACTCGTTGCACGGCTGGAGCGTCTTCAGACGAACATCATGGCGAATTTAACCCCGATGGGACGAGTCAAATTAGCCCGGCATCCAAACCGTCCTTACACGTTGGATTTCATTCGGCACATGTTCACCGACTTTTCTGAAATCCACGGTGACCGTCGTTACGCTGATGATCCGGCCATGGTATGCGGCATGGCTCGATTTCATGGTGAGCCGGTCGTCGTCATTGGCCAACAAAAGGGTCGTGATTTGAAGGAACGCCAATACCGTAACTTCGGCATGGCGCAACCCGATGGCTATCGAAAGGCAATGCGCGTGATGAAGCTGGCTGAAAAATTCGGTCGAGCCGTCTTCTGTTTCGTTGACACGCCGGGCGCATATCCGGGCATTGAAGCCGAAGAGCGCGGGCAGGCTGAAGCAATAGCCTATAACCTGCGCGAGATGTCGCGGCTGCGCGTGCCGATTATTGTCACCATCACAGGCGAAGGAGGTTCAGGCGGCGCGTTGGCCATCGCCGTCGGCGATTATGTTGGCATGTTAGAAAACGCCATCTATTCGGTCATTTCGCCTGAAGGCTGCGCGGCCATCTTGTGGAAGGATGCCGGGCAAGCTGAGAAGGCAGCCGAAAGCCTCAAACTCACAGCCCAGGATTTACTCCAGTTAGGATTGATTGACAGCGTCATCCCAGAGCCACGCGGCGGCGCCCATCTCAGCCACACTGAGACAGCCCGCATCCTGGATGAGCATTTGGTGGCTGCGCTCAACCAAGCCAAAAACTTACCAATTGATGAGCTGATCAAGCGACGGTACGAAAAGTTCCGCCGGATGGGCGCGTTTGAGGAAGTTTCTGAAGAAATACGGCGCGCGTTGGTCAGCGCCGGCTGAGCGTAGTCCAGCAAGTGCGTGCTCGTTGCTCATCTGGCCCAAAGGCCTCGTTCTTTCCCATCACTTGATGTCGGCTCGCTCTACAGCTTCAAGCACCCGGCAAAAGGCGCGCGCCCGCTCGGTGATCGAGCCGCTGGTTAACAAATCGCTAATCACAGCGACGGCGTCAGCGCCGGCTGCGATGACCTGGGGCGCAGTTTCTAACGTGATACCGCCAATGGCGACCAGTGGCTTACTGATGCGCTGGCGCACGCGTCTGATCGTTTCTAGACCGACGACCGGCTCATGATCGGGCTTCGTTGTGGTAGCAAACACCGGACCGATGGCGATGTAATCAACCGGCAAGGCGTCAGCCGCCAGAGCCTGCTCAAGTGAATGCGTGGAGAGGCCGATGATCTTACCCGGTTTGATCACGGCACGCGCTTTCTGCACCGGCACATCATCCTGACCGAGATGCACCCCATCGGCATCCACAGCCAGCGCAATATCTACACGGTCGTTCACAAGCAATGTGACACCATGATCGCGGGCTACGCGCATGGCTTCTTCAGCCGCCTGGTAAAACGCGCGCGGCGACGCCGCCTTCTCGCGCAGTTGAATCCAGGAAATCCCGCCGGCAGCCAACTGGCGAACCTGCTCGGCGTGAGACAAACCGGTCAAAACCCGATCCGTGATGGCATAGACGCGGGGCATCATATCACGTGCGGATCGCCCAAGACGGACTGCGGTTTCACCTGAATCTCGCACTGACCGGACTGCACTCGCTTGCCGCCTTCGCAAGCAAGGTAGTGCGAGATCAAGCGAAAGGCATTCCAACCAAAAAACACATTCGGCCCTGGAATAACCACCATCGCGCCGGTCAACGGTAAAACCAGTAAGTTGATCACTAACCACTGTCGGTGATAACGCACCTGTTTATTGATAAACCGTCGAAACATGCGACGTACCCATTTCTCCTGGGCCTGTGGTGGATGTCTGATCTCCACCAGATCAGCCTTTCGCAACTGTTTCATCAGCGACTCATCTGGGCTAATATGCGATTCCAAATACCGGATTAGTTTCTTGAGGTAAAGCAGCAGGCCGCGATCAGCATGCTCCAGAGCCTGCATCGAGTTTTCATAAACCGATTCAAGTTTTCGCAAAAACCGGTGCCTGGGTTCAATATCAGCAGGTTGAAGTTTCTCCAGCGGCCGCGCAGGCAGCCGAAATCGGCAGCGTCGCCCGTGTACCTCTACCTCAATTTGTACCCGAACCATTCTCGCGCAATCTGTTGTCGGCTGCTCAATCAATCGCTGGCCGCCAGCTCTTCTTCCAACATTTGCTTTTCGTAGAGATCAGCGTAGAGTCCGCCGCGCGCCAATAGCTCATCGTGTGTGCCCCGCTCAACGATGCGGCCGTGATCCAGCACAATGATCTTGTCGGCATCTTTGACCGCTGAAAGACGGTGCGACACAATTATGCAAGTGCGATCTCGCATGACATCGCGCAGGTGATGCAAGATGCGCTCCTCCGTTTGCGTGTCAACAGAGGACAACGCATCGTCCAAGATCAACAGCTCTGGACGGCGAATCACGGCGCGCGCAATGGCCGTGCGTTGCTTTTGTCCACCGGATAATGTGATGCCACGCTCGCCAACGAGGGTATCATAACCGTTGGGAAAATCGGCGATGTCGCCGTCAAGCCCGGCAATCACAGCGGCTCGCTCGATCTCCTCCATGAGCGCGCCCGGAGCGCCAAATGCAATGTTGTCTTTCAACGTCAACCCAAACAGGAACGGCTCCTGCGGCACAACACCGATTGAGGCGCGAAGGCGTTCCAACTTCAATTGGCGGCTGTCTATCTCATCAATAAACAGTTGCCCCGGCGGCGGGTCTACCAAGCGCGTGACCAAGTCCAGCAGCGTCGTTTTGCCTGAACCGGTTCGACCGACGATCGCCACCGTCTCCCCTGGCTCAATTGTCAGGTTGATGTTCTTCAACACAGGCTCGCGGCCGTTGTAGCTAAATGTCAAATTGCGGAATTCGACCTTGCCCTCCAACGGAACGTCAATAGCATCCGGCGCATCTTGAATGAGCGGCAGGCGATTGAAAATCTGATCCAGACGCTCCATGCTGGCCATGCCCCGCTGCACCAAATTCACAACAAATCCCAACGCGATCATCGGCCAGATCAACTGTCCCATGTAGAGATTGAATTCAATAAACTCGCCGACTGTGATCGCGCCGTTCAACGTCAAATGTCCACCGTACCACAACACACTGACGAATCCTAATCCGATCAGAGCCTGTAACAATGGATAGAACATGCCACTCAACTTAATCAGTGACATGTTGCGCCGAACGTACTCTGCGTTGAGTTGTCGGAATTGTTTGATCTCATGCTCTTCCTGCACGAATGCGCGCACTACCCGCACGCCGGAGAGATTCTCTTGCGCCTTGGCGCTCATCATCGAAAAGAATTCCTGGATTTTCTCAAACCGTTCATGAATCCGCTGACCAAAATACTTGGTGGCCACGAACACCAACGGTAACGAGATGAGCGCCAGCACCGTAAGCAGCCCGTTGATCCGAATCATCAACGGCAACGCGAGCACGAAAATGCTCAACGTTTGCAGCCCGTACAACACGGCTGGCCCAGCCATCATCCGCACTGCATTCAGATCATTTGTGGCGCGCGCCATCAGATCGCCCGTTCGGTGCTCGTGGTAAAACTGCATATCGAGCGTGAGCCAATGAGCGAACAGATCGTTCCGCAGCTCATACTCAATATCGCGCGACATGCCGACGAGTATCCATCGCTGGAAAAACAAGAACACGCCTTGCACGAGCTTGATGCCGACCACCAACAACGCATACATCAATAACGTTCGTGCGGTAACTTTCAACGTTAATTCATTGACGGCGTCACGCACAACCATCGGCGCCGTGATCCCAATCGCGTTGCCAACGAAGATACAGATCAGGCCAAGAATCAAGGCTCGTCGGTGACGACGATGGTAGGTTAACAATCGCTTCAACGCAGGACTGACACTCATGCGCGATGGTTCCTTCCCGCTGCGCTCAATGCTTGATTCATACGCAAGGCAAGCATTGTAGCAGCAAACGATCTTTGACCCAAGATATGTCTGAACGGCACTCGATCAAGGCTTGGGAGCCAGGCTCGAAGGTGGGCTGATTGAACCGCTCATCTTGGCGACAACGATAGATAATCTGGCGATCTCGGACCTGAGGAACTCTTCCACCTCTTTAGTCACGAGTGAACGGGCCGGAAAGTACCCCCGACGGTAGAAACTGGGCAAGGGAAAATCGCTAGCAAAAGGATTCCTTCGCGTGGCAAAAAACATCATCACTCGATAGTACACGAGCTTGCCCCTTGCCATCTGATGGGGCTTTACCACGTCTGATGAGACAGCAGCTTGTAACCGCTCCGCTGCCCGCTCTGTGAGCAACGGCGTGAGGACCATGAATACTGTCCACTCTGGCAGAAGCCACGAGCCAGCTCGGATCCTTCGTTGGAGTTCGAGCAACCCCTTATACGTTTCGATGTAGAGCAGGACCGTCAACAGTCTCGGTGTTGGCTTCCGTCGCCAAAACCGCAGGTAGTCATAAACCTCGCCCATCAGGATTTCGATCACGGGTTTGCCCGGGGCTATTGTTAATGTCTGGCCTTGAATCTCTTCCTGAGAGAATCTGAGCCGAAGCACAAGCATCGGCGCAATCCGGTAATGGATGATCCTCTCCAAAACAACCATGAGCAGTAACGCAGTCCCAACTTCAAGCCCAACCCTGATGAGAAGGCTTAAATCCGTCGAAGGAAAAGACCGTCGCGCCAATGGCACAAGCGTTTGGTAGGCCGGATAAAAAACCAGCGCGGTGGCGAATATCAGGACAATCTGTGAGAATAAAATGAGATATTGTGTGGTTCGGCTAAAAGAAACATGAGGAAACAACCTTGCTAATGCAAGCCATATCATGAGAAGGTGGTTTACGAAGGCAGTGGAATGAAATGCGAGGAAAGAGTGCCCGGTGGGTTACCTCCAAAATCGTAGGAGGACGCTTCGCCACTTCGGCGGCACGCTCGGCTCAACTGATGCGTTGTGGCTATCCCCAAAACCTTCGGAGGACGCTTCGCCATCAAGGCTGCAAAACTAACCTCCCACAGAGGGGCCACCGGGCCATCTCTAATTGAACCTGTTTATGGAAAACTTCCTACGCTCACTTCTTACTTAAAAGAAGCAACACAGCCAAGAGAGCGAGCACTATTGGAGTAGAAATCATAAACCTACCTCCTTGCTTGGTTTTTGGAATAAAACTACGGGCGGTAGTATATGAAGTTGAAAGACTCGTGTCAACCAAAAAATTGACAGCCTAAGTGCACAAGAACCCGCTCCAGCCAGCGTCACGCAACGAATGTACAGACCAGCGACGGTAGGCCAGCGGTCCATTCCCTGAGGCCAAAATCCGTCTGCCTGTGGTGATACTGTTGCCAGACGAGCTGGGCCACCCAGGCAACTCATTCCCTGAGGCCAAAATCTGTTTGCCTGCTTGGAGTGAATATCGAGCAGGGAGCTAATACTCTCCATAATTTACCGGATAGCCCTGTCGGTTCCATTCGAGCATTCCACCGGCAACAGACTGAACATTGGTGAAGCCTGCCTGCATCAAGATGCGCGCTGCTTTGGCCGATCGGACGCCACTCCGACACACTGTCAGGATGCACTTGTCACGATAAGGTTCCAGCTCGTGCAACCGGCAAGCCAGCTCCTGAACGGGCAGCAGGTAGGCCCCTTGAATATGTCCTAACTCGCCCCCGTATTCCTCCTCGGTCCGAACATCGAGCACAACGATTGTATCGCCGCCACTTTGCAACATGTGGTGAGCTTGCTCAGGAGAGATTGTCATCACGGGACAATCTGCTTCAACCTCGCTGATTGTTCCTTTGACTTCGCAGGCCGGCAAGTCCCTTGGAATCCAGACGGCGTTGGGGTCGCGTGTGCAGGCATAATTGGCGTTGAGTACATCCTTCATCCATTCGACAGGTGGAAGCGCCAGATTGCTCAGCCAGTAAACGTATTGCTCGCGCGAGGTGAATTGCAATCGTGGATTGGTCCGCCGTTCTTGTCCAAGCGTCGAGTACGTGTGTCCGTGATAATCATGAGCGGGAAAGACCAGAAAGTGATCGGCAAATTCTTTGAGTTTTTGCAGGCTATCGAAATGTTCGCCGGGGTCACCCGATGGTAAATCGGTCCGACCGGCGCCGCCTTCGCCGATGAAGAGAAAATCGCCGGTCAACAGTTTGTCTGCGACGACCAGCGTCATACTGTCGGACGTATGCCCAGGGGTGTGCCGACACAAGATAGAGAGGTCGCCGACTTGAATGGTATCGCCATCTGTCAGACGTTCAGTGACACATTGCGGCTTGGCCGACGCATGCATCACATAAGGCACGTTTAGATGATCCAGCAGCGCCGCGCCGCCCGAGAGATGGTCGGCATGAGTGTGAGTGTCAATAATGCAGACGGGCTGCCACTGCTCCTGCTCAAGCATTCTCAAATAATCCCCAACATGATCCAACAGCGGATCAACCAGCACGGCTTCGCGGGTCTTAGCTGAAGCAATCAGGTAAGTTCGACATGGTCCGGCGTTGAGTTGTTTGAATATCATAACCCCCTTTCGGATAGAGATGCGCTTCCATCGGTCTAGCTGATGATAACGTGCGATGGGCAGTCGCCAATTAGTTCAGCTTCCAAACAATCCGACCGCCGACGATCGTGTAAATGACTTGCGTCGCAACAATCTGGTTTGGATCAATCGTGAAAATATCCTGAGACAATACAACGATGTCAGCTAATTTGCCTGGTTCGAGTGTTCCCTTGTGCTGCTCGGCGAATTCCGCATAAGCATTGTTGATCGTATAGGCGCGGACGGCCTCTTCCACGCTGATCTTCTGCTCGGGCACCCAGCCCTGTGGATGTTGCCCATCAATCGTGCGGCGCGTCACCGCCGCGTCAATACCCAGCAATGGACTGAGTGGGGCGACGTTCCAATCCGACCCAAACGACAGTCGCGCCCCCGCATCAAGCAAGGAGCGAAAGGCATAGGTGGTCTTGCATCGTTGGCGACCGATCCGTTTCTCTGCCCAGCGGCCATCATCAATGGCATGATAGGGCTGCATGGACGGAATGACGCCGAGTTGGGCAAAACGTGGAATATCTTCAGGCCGCAAATGCTGCGCATGTTCGATGCGAAACCGACGATCACGCGGGCCGTTCTCCCGGCTCACCTGCTCAAACAGGTCTAATAGGACTTTGTTTGCACGATCGCCGATGGCATGAATGGAGACGGGCAAGCCGACTTTATCGGCGGCTGCCACCCGTCGTTTCATACGTCCAGGAGGCAGCATGTCTTCGTGCCACAATCCGCTGGTATGAGGCGCGTCCAGGTAGGGCTCAAAAAACAACGCTGTTGTTGAACCGAGCGAGCCATCAGCAAAACCTTTGAGGCCGCCGAGCCGTAACCAATGATCGCCTGCGCCGTGCCGGGCGATGTAATCGCGCTGGCGTTGCCACGAAGCAATCGGCGTGCGAGCATAGATGCGAACGGTCAATTCGCCGCGCCGATGAAATCGGCGGTAGACCTCCCAGTCGGCCCACGAGGTAATATCGTGAATCGAGGTCACACCGACGCGCGCAGCCTCTTTCATTGCCGCTCGTAACGCTTGATCTTGTTCTTGCTCACTTGGCGGTGGGATGACGCGCCAGACCAGGTCCATGGCGGCATCTTTCAACACGCCAGTCGGTTCGCCCGTGGCCGGGTCTCGAACAATGGTTCCACCCGGCGGGTCCTTGGTACGCTTGGTAATGCCGGCCAAGCGAAGCGCCAAGCTATTGGCCAAGCCCATGTGCCCATCCAGCCGCGTGACGAACACCGGATTGTGCTTGGTCAACGGATCAATCCACTCTTTTCTTGGTAACGGCGCGCCCGGCCAGTTCTCATGATCCCATTCACCGCCGGTGATCCATCGGCCGGGCGGCAGCGAGGCGGCCTGCTCGCCTAGCCGTCGAGCAAATTCCTGCTGCGTCGCAGCGTCGCGGAGACTGACGGTCAGAAGCTGGAAGCCGCCGCTCATAAAGTGTGTGTGGTTATCAATGAAACCTGGCAGCGCCAGTTTTCCTTGCAGATCAATCACCTCAGTGTGACGATCCACCAGCGAACGAACCTGCTCCACGCTGCCGACCGCCAGAATGCGATCTCCGCGAACGGCGATGGCTTGGGCCCATGGTTGCTGCGAATGGCCAGTCCATATCTTGCCATTGAGCAAGACCAGATCAGCGCCTGGTTGCTGGCTTTGAACAGACCATGTCGCCAACAGCATCATCACCCAAACCAATACCTCTGTCATGATTGACATCTCATCATTGAACGCCCTAACAGAAGGCTCGTAACGGAAGCAGAGCGCATTCCATTCGGCCATCTGCCGGGCCGCACGCGGCACGCCTCACGGCCTGACGCGCACGCCGAATTCATTCAACACCTGCGGATCGCGCAAATTGCGCCGCCATTGCTCAAAGATCGGTCGCACCGATGGGTCGGCCTTCATGGCAAATGATTCAACCAACCGATCCACGTCATTGATGTCAGCCTGCGTGACGGTCACAACGCCGCGCTCCACTAAGCCGCGCACGACGAAGAGATGGCGCTCCAATTTCGATTGCGTGGTCAACAAGAGGCTGGGATTCAACAGCATGATCCTCACCATTTCTGGCGAAACCTGATAGTACTGCTGTATGAACGCGCGTCCTCTGGACGTTTGCGACAACACCTCATCACGGAAGCGATACAGTGTCGCCAATGTCTCATCGGCATTCTCTTGTCCCTCAACAACCGTCTTGGCTGAACATCCACCCGGCGGTGGCGGCGGTGGCGGCGGCGCGTCCACAATCTCAAAATTACCGTTGCTCACATCAGCGACCAGTGGATTATCGAAATTGGAAATCCGCACAACCGCCAGTATGGTTCCTGGACCCGTCACCGTCCACGGTTGCGAACCGTCATTGGCGGTGCTGACAAACAAGGTTTCAAATGGTCCACCGGGGCCGTTGCGCGATAGCTCAATCTTGACGTTGCTGATGCTGCCCGTGGTGCTCCAGCTTATGGTCTGCGTTGAGCCGACGGTCCATATCTCGCCACCATTAGGCGCAATCACGG
This sequence comes from Blastocatellia bacterium, assembly GCA_025054955.1. NCBI lineage: Bacteria > Pseudomonadati > Acidobacteriota > Blastocatellia > Blastocatellia bacterium. The sequence continues at coordinate 64,029 of JANWZE010000023.1, forward strand.
TCACTGATGTAGATGTGATTGTGAAGTTGCCGTTACTGGTATCGCTGGTAGTTGGCGAGCTGACACTGGAGACCTTGATTCTGGCTTGGGCTGTTTCCGGGCCGGTGACTGCCCAGTTTTCCGAGCCGTCATTGGCCGTGCTCGTAAACAGCGTCTCATACGTCGAACCGCCATCGCGCGACAGTTCGATCTTGACATCGCCGGAGAAGCCGGTGCCTGTCCACTGAATCGTCCGCGTCGAACCGATCAGCCATGTCTCCCCGCCGTTGGGCGAATTGACGGTGATCGAGGGGCCGCTGGCCAATCCACGAGCGATGTAGATATTGAGCATGACAGCATTATTGGCGCCGCCGTTGATGTTGGTGTCGGCTTGCAGCATCGCTGTGGCGCCCTGTGGCAACGTCGGAGCAAACGGCATGAGGAAATTTCCTTCGATAAAAATCTCGTCGGCTACCAACTGCCCCAGCGCCTGGTGAATATCCCAACAGGCGCCTGACCAGATCATGCCGGTGACGTGTGGGCTGGGACTTCGGTCGTCGGGATAGCGCGCGTCGGTATCAACCCGACGCAAGTATGGCGGCGAGCCCGGATTGTAGGAGACAGCATCCCATTCGCCGACGGCTGGATCATATTTGGCGTGATTGGCGCTGGGATGGCGAGCCGGCATTGTCGCCCCCCAATAGTCACTCCAGCCTTCACCCATGCCGTCGAAGTTCTGGTTCATGTTGGTCACTTGATTATCCAGCATGGCATGGCCGTATTCGTGCCAAACGATTTCAGCGTCTTCGGCATCATCAACGCCGCCTGTCCCAAATTCCACTTCACCAGTGCCGTTGCCATTGGGCGAGTAGAACGAGTTGTCGGCCGATGTCCCATGTGCGTCGGCCGGGATCGAGTAATTGCACGCGCTGGTGATGCCGAAGCTTTGAATGTACCGCTGCGCATCATCAATCGCCCAGTAAACTTCTACTTCACTGAATCCGCCGGTGGAACGATCCAAATCGGTAAAATCGTGATTAGTGCGCTGCACGCGCGGCGAGGTGATGCTCGTATTGACGTAAGGGCCATTGAGAAACCCGCTGCCATCAAGGTTGAACAACGTCACCGTACTATAGGCGTGAGCAGGGACGGCGGCGGCACTGTCGTTTTGATCAGTCAACGTATCAATGCCTGTGGCAACAACAGCGTTGGTGATAAACACGCGACCCGTGCCATTCACATAATAGTTGGTATCGCGCAACGGGCTGAGGCGCTGACCGGTTCGCGCATCCCAGAAGGCCTGCCACGTGCCCAGCGGCTCACGTGCCGGAATCGTGATTTGCCAAGCCAGCCGAGCAGTGCCATTGGCCGTCACATAGACGACCAGAGACCGGCGCACCTCGCGACGCAGTTGAACGCGACGCGCGTCTGTGCCCAGCTCAGCTAACATGCGATCATAGACCACGTCCGCCGTGACCCGTGGTTGTATGCTGGCCAACGCAATGCCCGGCACAGAGGAATTGACAAGGGCATGAACCCGGCCGGCTCGATTGATATGGACGCCAATCATGCCCGGCACTTCTATCCGACCATGGTAGACCGGTAAACCTCGATAAGTTTGTTGGAAAAAGACGTGGTGACCGCCGATGCTTTCAGAGCGTTTAATCAAGTGTAAGTCGGCTACGGATTGAATTCTGAGCAAACCGGCTTCCTGAGCCAAAAACGCACGCGCCGCAGCTTCAGGGTCAGAGGCCTTGGCCGACACGTCAGCCATAAAACCGTAGATCGCTTCAGGCGTGCCAACTGCGTACTGCCAATAGACTTTCAATTCGCCCAGTGCCTGTCGTCGGAATCGTTCCCAGGCCGGCAGGATTGCTGGGTCGGGTTGACCTTCAAGGGGCGGCGGCGACGGCTGTTGTGCTTCTGTGCGTGCGCCGGTCCATTTCGATTGATTTTCGGTTGATTGCGCGGCTGCTAGTCCGCTTATCCATGCTTGGGCAAGCAGCACAAATATAAAAAGCCAAGCACTACGTCGGGCTTGGCTTCTAAAACGGAATGAAAACATATACATTCTCTCCTCGCGTATTAAATTCCCGGACACCAACAGGAGGCTGCCAGCACATGCTGGCTGAAGCACGTCGAATAAGTCATTTGATCAATGGGTGCCTTCATGCTGGAGAGGCGATTATAATGCCCGATACGAGCATTGGCAACCAACGGCGGAGTGCCTCGCTAACCCACGAGCGAAGAGCAGTGGCAATCAACGAATGGACGGCAGTGGCAACCTACAAGCGAAGGCATTGACAATCAGCGGCGCAGGGTCTTGGCAACCTACGAGCGGAGGCACCGGCAACCAACTGGGCAGTGACCGAGCGACCATCGAACCAATGAGGCCCTCGATGTTACACCCTGTCGCTCGAAAAAGCCAGAAAATCGGATTCGGTTCCCTCGCCCAGATACTGCCTCAAAATCAGTTCTGAAGAAAGACAGGGTCACGAGTCTCGTGCACCGCTGAGCGAGCGGAAGGTGGAAATCCGCATGACGTTATGAACCAGCAGATTCTTGATCGGCCAGTGTTCATCTGAACCGCTATCGGCGCGGGCCAATAAGAGTTCACAAGCGGGTCCACCATTGCGGCCTACGTTGACGCTCACTGCCTCACCAAGCTGTTCCGAGACCATCAGCCCGTTTGAGTCGCTGGCAGGTGAGTGGCGGCGAGTTTGCCACGATTCGCCTCTATCCACGGGGTCCATCTTCGCTCCTGCTGGAGCAATCAGCCCACGCGCCTCGAACGCGGCACGCATGATGGCTTGGTTACTCCCTTCAGTCATCCTTTTATCGGCTTGAAGCATAGCTTGAGCGGCCTGCGGCAAGGTCGGCGCAAACGGCATCAGGAAGTTCCCTTCGAGAAAGAGTCGGTCAGCGACTGCCGGTCCGAGCGCCTGGCGAATATCCCACAGCGCGCGTGACCAGATCATGCCGGTTACGTGCGGGTCGCTATGCCGATCCTCAGGATAATGCGCGTTGGTATCCACACGACGCAAAAACGGCGGATTGCCCGGATTGTACGATACGGCGTCCCATTCGCCTTCTGCTGGATCATATACGGCATGATCAGCGCTGGGATGACGCGCGGCATTCGTGCACGCCCAGTAATCTGCCCAGCCTTCGCCCATACCGTCGAAGTTTTGATTCATGTTGGGGACTTGATGATCGAGGATGGCGTGACCGTATTCGTGCCAGATAATCTCTGCATCTTCCGCATCGTCCACGCCGCCGGAGCCGAATGTGAGCCTTCCACGTCCGCCGCCATCGCTAATGTAAAACGAGTTGTCGGCAGTAATCCCGTTGATATTGCATGGAATCGAGTAATTGACCACATTGTAAAGGCCGAGCTGGCGGATATACTGCTGCGAGTCGGTCACCGACCAATAGGTCTGGACCTCTTCAAATCCAGGCGAATGACTGCGATTCAAGTTCGTGAAATTGCGATCAGGCCGATTGATCCGATTGGCTGTCAGCCGCGTGTTCACATAAGGGCCAGTTAAGAACCCGCTATTATCAAGCCCGCTCAGTGTCACCTCCACGTAGGCGCTTTCAGGAACAGCGGCCGCGCTGTCCCGTTGATCTGTCAAATCGTTCTTTCCTAGCATGGCCACCGGATTGGTTACAAACACGCGGCCCACACCGTCGGCATAGTAGTTCCGATCCATATACGCGCTGAGGCGTTGGCCCGTCTGCGCGTCCCAAAAGGCTTCCCACGTGCCCAGCGGCTCACGCGCTGGAATCGTAATTTGCCAAGCAAGCCGAGCCTCCTGCGGCGTAGCATAAACAACGAGAGCGCGACGCGACTCATAAAGTAAACTCGGCCCGGCATGGCTTTGACCGAGCTCGGCCAACATGGCCCCGTAGACGCGGTCGGCCGTAACGCGAGGCTGAACCGACTTCAAACTAATCGCAGGCACTGAAGAATTGACAACAGCGTGAACATATCCCGATGGCGTCAGATGTACGCCGATCATACCCGGAACATCCATCAGCGCATGATAGACAGGCAGCCCCCGGTAGGTTTGCTCAAAGAAAAGATGGTGGCCACTGCCACTTTCCGTTTGACCGAGCAAGCGCAGGTCCTCGACTGAATGAAGCTTGAACAAGGCTGCCTCAGTAGCCAGAAACTGCCGCGCTGCGATTTCAGGATTCGCCGCCTCTGCTGACATATCAGCCATCACACCATAGATCGCTTCAGCCGTGCCTACGTGGCGTTGCCAAAAGACGGTTAATTCTTCAGCCGCTGTCTGCTTGAACTGCTTCCAAGCAATCTCGACGTCCCGGCTGGGTAACCTTTCTGCCAAAGAGACTGCGCCAACAGAGGCGCTGAGCAATGAATGCTTCCATTTTGAGCCTGAGCTCGACAGCGCCTGCGCAGCGTCTGCACGCGCATTGTTCAGAGGTTCAATAGGAGCCAAGACAAGCATCCACGCAAGCAGGACTGACCAACCTCGGCGATTCGCAAGTCTCATGACGGTACTCCTCCGCACGATTGATCTAAACAGATACCAACAAGCGACCCTCTCAACGACGCCCTGCACAGCTTCTGCAGGAGCCAGCCCGAGAACGGCTCCCCTGTTAGAGCAGCCATTATAGCGTTCAGTCATGACGCTGAGCAACGAGCCGGTAGCCTTTCCCAATCCACCTTCAGCTTGCATGGCCGATATTGACGCTTGATGATCCGACCGGATATAAGTCAGCAGGAGTGACGCCCATGATGGATCAACGCATTGATGAATCCGTCTACGCTATTTTCCAACGCGCTGCGAGGGTGAGTGTTTTGACAGGTGCAGGCATCTCAGCCGAAAGCGGCGTCCCTACATTTCGTAGTGGCGGCCAGAGCTTGGTGTGGCGTGGGTATCCGTTTGAACAGCTCTCGTCCGTTGCGACGCTCGCTCGCAATCCAACGCTCGTCTGGGAATGGTTCAATTATCGCCGCGAGATCATCAGCCGGGTCGAACCGAACGCCGCTCATCGAGCGCTCGCGCAATGGCAAGACGACTTTGAACAATTCACGTTGATCACACAAAACATTGATGGCTTACACTGGCGAGCCGGCAGTCGCGATGTCATCGAGTTACACGGCAACATCTGGCGGGTCGTGTGTCAAGCGTGCGGTCAACGCAGCGAGTACCGACAAGTGCCGCTACAACAAAACCCGCCCCGTTGCTCCTGCACAGGGTTGCTGCGCCCGGACGTTGTGCTGTTTGGCGAAATGCTACCAGAAGAGGCCTGGCAACGGGCGGTCGAGGCAGCATCGGCGTGTGACCTGTTTATTGTGGTGGGCACTTCGGCGGTGGTCTACCCAGCCGCCCAATTGCCGGTCATTGCCAAACAGGCCGGCGCATACCTGCTGGAAATCAATCCAGAAACCACCCCGCTCACTCCGCTGGCTGATACGACCATCCTGGGGAAAGCGGCTGAGATTCTACCGCGATTGTCCAAGAGGAAAAGCACTCATTGATTCGGCTTCACGTTGAGTGTGTATCCCCACGGCTTCACTGCATGGCCACGCGCCGATGTTGTTATAGCCTTGGCGCTGGCTGGGGAGGCCGGCTGCGGAATACAAACGCCGTTACTCAGCTTGAATGGGAAAAAGCCGGCGAAACTCGCGCTCAAACACATCGAGCGTAGGTTGATCGTAGAGGACAACCCGCACTTCGCGTAGCGAGCTCTGAGGATGCTCCTCAGCAAATTGCCTGGTCGTTTTCAACAAAATCTGCGCGCACCGCTCAACAGGAAATCCAAAGATACCGGCGCTAATGGCCGGCAAAGCAATACTGGTGAAGCCCTGCCGGTCGGCTAACTGGAGACTCTCCCACACAGCCGAACGCAGGTTGCTATCCTCATCTGCCTGACCGCCACGCCAGATAGGACCGACAGCATGGATCACTGCCTTGCTTGGCAATTGGCCGGCGCCTGTCATGGCGACGCCGCCAGTGGGCACAGGCCCATGCTGAGCAACCCACCGGTCGCTTTCGCGTTGAATCTCAGGACCACCTCGACGCGCAATAGCCGCTGCCACGCCGCCCCCATGCGCCAACTGCGAGTTCGCCGCATTAACAATAGCATCAACTGATTCAAGTGTGATGTCCCCTTGAATCAGCTTGATCCACAGGCCTGATTCACATCGGTGTTCACATCGAAGCGTGTTCATCGGAAATCCTCCTCATTGAAGCCTGAATTATAATTTGTTGCGGCTTGCGATCAAACTCTGAAGCATCGTGCATGGGGCCACGAGTATCTGTGAAAAGGCCGTCAGCGAAGTTCGTGTCATGATCGTGGCGATGTCCGCGTGGCTATATTGAGCTTGCTTGAATGGAAGGATGACCAGTCTCGGCGCGCCTCTTCAAGAGGCGTGACTGACAAGAGGCGCGACTGAGATGATCGCTGCTCAGACGTTGCGCGTCTGGCTACCCTCTTCGCGGCGTCTGTCGCCGCCACCGTTGAGGCCGCTCGCTTCAAAAAATCTCAAAACTTCAACGACCCACGATTCAGCGCTCGTGCTCTGGACGATCACTCATATCGTCTGCTACTTTGCTCTGCCATTTATGCTGACCAATGAACGTCCATCATGCTCAATCATTGGCTTCGGCCGATTTGGCCGACTGCTTGCCTCAATTTTAATGGATGAATTCTCGCTCGTTGTGCATGACACTGACCGATCAGCAATGGCGGCCGCTGCTGCTCAGCGCATCCGGGTCGTTGACTTAGAGCAAGCCTGCCAAGCCGAAAACATCTTCTTTTGTGTGCCGATTTCCACATTTGAGTCGATTCTGCGTCAAGCGCGGCCACATCTACAGCCGAACACGCTGGTCATGGACACCTGTTCGGTCAAGCTGCATCCGGCGCGGCTCATGCAACAACTCTGTCCAGAGACGGTCGAGCTGCTGGCAACCCATCCGCTGTTTGGGCCTGATAGCGCCACCGCCGGCCTGGCTGGCCTGCGGATCGTTTTCTGTCCCCTGCGAATCGCCGCAGCGCGACTCCACGGCTGGCAAGAGTTCTGGCAACGACGCGGCGTTCAGGTGATCACGAAAAGCCCAGACGAACATGATCGCCTCGCTGCTTATTCTCAAGGCATCACCCACCTACTAGGCCGCGTGCTAGGCGAGCTTCAGTTGTCTCCAAGCGACATTTCAACCAAAGGCTTTGAGGCAATTCTCGGCGTCATTGAACAGACAAACCACGATACCTGGCAACTGTTTCACGATTTGCAACGCTACAATCCTTACACGAAACAGATGCGCGACGATCTAGTCAAAGCATTCAATACCATTGTGGGGAGATTGGACCTGAGATCATAAACGCTCCTCAGGACGTCCGTACGAGAGCGGTTTGCGAATGTGTTTATCTTGAGAGCACACGCCAGCTTGCTTGAGCTTGCAAGATGCGGGCCTCCAGGCTAAAGGCAATTGACACTCACTCTAAGCATGACCCTAGTGAGATTGTGGATGGATTAGACCTGAGACCGTGAACGCCGTGAGCTTAAGTTGGCCCACTGGCATGCGGGATGCGGCGAAACGCAATGAAGCCGGAAGAAATATCCGAACCGACCTTCCATTCGACGTGGTCTTGCTGCGCTACATCCCGGGATTCATCGTTGGCCCACTCCTTGCCAATAACGATGGGCACCACCTGCAACCCCACGCGCCGGAGCACCCGAGCGCGCTGTGCAGCGCGTTCAACGTCGTACCCATTGACTTGCAACGATACCTCGACAACAGCGACCTGATCGCCCTTCCACCAAATCAGGTCCGCGAGAAACGGATTTTCCTGCAACCGCTCCACGCCATCGGCGAGAATAGGACTTAGCAAATCAGTCAGCCGTTGCTGGACCCACGGCTGATCGGTCGTACCACCCTGCCCGCCGTTGAATAACATCGGCGCACTTCTGACGATCTCACGCTCATACTGCTCGCCTTTCCAACGCCCATCCGTTCCGCGCTGCCAATCCAGTAACTCGCGCAGTGCTTCATCCATGTGAGCTTGAGCCACGATCAGTTGGTCCATCCGCCTAATCTGCGCCTGTAACGCCTGTTCGGTGCGCGCTTGGGCCTCTTCCAGCCGAATCTGCGCCGCCGTCAATCGCTCAAGCTGCTCACTGTGCCGCTCCTGCGTCGCGATTAACCGCTCGATCTGCTCACTCTGCCGCTCCTGGCGAGCTGCTAACTCCGCAAGCTGCTCACTGTGCCGCTCCTGCACTGCGATTAACCGCTCGATCTGCTCACTCTGCCGCTCCTGGCGAGTTGCTAACTCCGCAAGCTGCTCACTGTGCCGCTCCTGCACTGCGATTAACCGCTCGATCTGCTCACTCTGCCGCTGCTGGCCCGCTAAAAACTCGCCGATCTGCCCACTGTGCCGCTCCTGCGTCGCGATTAACCGCTCGATCTGCTCACTCTGCCGCTGCTGGCCCGCTAAAAACTCGCCGATCTGCTCACTCTGCCGCTCCTGCACTGCGATTAACCGCTCGATCTGCTCACTCTGCCGCTGCTGGCCCGCGGCTAATTGCTCGACCACTCGCGTCAAGCGTTCGAATCGTTCCGGTAGTGTCAAAAGTTCGTCGGTCAGAATCTGACGACGCGCTTCCTCACGAAACACCGGGTCGTTCCTAAGCAAGTTGATAAGCTCTTCGGAGAGTTTCATGGCCATTGCTGATAATCCCGGCTGCCATTATGGCATACTGGAGCATTGACATCAACCCAGCCATTGGCTACGGCTGGAGCCAGCCGAGTCGGGGCCCGGACGTGTCTATGCGCGGTGGAACGAAGCAGCCGGTACGACCTCATTTGGATTTTGGTTGACGCTTGATTGTTCAAGCTGATATAGTGCCGCGTCATCAGAAATCCCAACTCCTGTATGCGCCTATGACAGCATTTTCTGGACTCATCGGCATGGCCGTTATCTTGGGTATTAGCTACCTGCTCTCCACCAATCGAAAAATGATCTCACTCAAGACAGTGGGCTGGGGACTCGCCTTGCAAGTGGTGTTTGCTCTCTTCGTTTTGAAAACACCGTGGGGACAGGTGATCTTTACCAAGGCCGGCGAGGCAATCAATCGCTTACTGGCATATTCCTACGTCGGCTCGGAGTTTGTTTTTGGCATCCTTGGGAAAAAAGATGGCCCGCCGTTTTTTCCCAAAGAGTTCGCGTTCATGTTCGCTTTTCAGGTTCTGCCCACGATTATTTTCATCGCTGCGTTGTTTGCCATTCTCTACTATGTGGGCATCATGCAATTGATCGTCAAGATGTTCGCCATCGTGATGACGCGGCTGATGGGCGCTAGTGGCGCTGAATCGCTGAACGTGGCCGCTTCGATTTTCATGGGACAGACCGAAGCGCCGTTGACGATCCGTCCATTTCTGGCTGGGATGACGCGCTCAGAGCTAATGTGTGTGATGACCTCCGGAATGGCTCACGTGGCTGGTGGCATCATGGGGGCATACATCGCTTTTGGCATTGAGGCCAAGCACATTTTAACAGCCGTCATCATGACAGCGCCGGGCACGATCATGCTGGCGAAAATCTTCGAGCCGGAAACAGGTCAACCACAAACGGCAGGTCGCGTTGTGATTACCACCGAGAAGCAGGACTCTAACGTGCTGGCGGCAGTCGCCCGCGGAACCGGTGAGGGACTTCATTTAGCGTTGAATGTGGCGGCTATGTTGATCTCCTTTCTGGCCCTCATCGCGCTGATCAACGGTATTCTGTCGGTTTTTGGCACAAGCATGCAGCAGATTCTTGGCTACCTGTTTGCCCCGATTGCCTGGTCCATGGGCGTGCCCTGGAAGGATAGTCAACTGGTCGGCAATCTTTTGGGCACGCGCATGGTGCTTAATGAGCTGGTCGCCTTCAAAGAACTTGGAGCCCTCAAAGCGACGCTTGATCCTCGCTCATTTACCATCGCGACATTTGCCCTGTGCGGGTTTGCCAATTTCACCTCAATTGGCATTCAAATCGGCGGCATCGGCGCGTTGGCGCCAAGCCGGAAACAAGACCTGGCGCAGCTTGGTTTCCGCGCCATGCTGGCCGGCACGTTTGCCAATTTCCTATCAGCCTGCATAGCCGGAATGCTGTTGTAGAAAAGCCAACGAACGCGCCTGTCCTGAACGCACGCGCGGGAACGAGCCAACAACAAGCGGGCGCTTCCCGATACAAAGCCAATGAACATTGCTCTAGAACGTCTCGGCTACGAGCGGTCGGGGTGCTGGAGGCGCGTCCGAATAGGAATACGCTTCAATGACCATCCGGCGCGCCTGTTCCATCTTTTCAGCGGCATTGTAATAAATCGTGGCCAACGGCTGACCGACCTGCACCTGATCGCCGACTTTCTTGTGCAAAACGATGCCGACGGCTGGATCAATCAGTGAATCAATCAGCTCGCGTCCGGCGCCCAGTTGCATGGCTGCCAGCCCAATCGTTTCAGCGTTGATGTCGGCCACGAACCCATCAACGGAGGCAACCACCTCGGCGCGATAAGCGGCTTGCGGCATGCGCGCGTAATCATCCACAACGAGTGGATCACCACCCTGCGCGGCAATGACGGCGCGAAGTTTTTCCAACCCTGCCCCGTTGCTGATTTGCTGTTTCATCAGCCGCCGCGCCTCGTCCAGCGATGCCGCTTTTTGTCCGAGCACCACCATGTGAGCGGCTAGCTCAACCGACAGTTGTTTCAAGTCAGCCGGACCGCGTCCCTTCAACACTTCGATACATTCGATCACTTCCAGCGCATTGCCAACAGCCTGGCCCAGTGGCTGACTCATATCCGTCAGCAACACGCGGACGTCAAGTCCTAACCCACGACCAACCGAGGCCAACGACTGGGCCAACTGGCGCGCTTGCTCAAAACTCTTCATGAACGCGCCATTGCCAAACTTCACATCCATGACCAACCCGTCAATGCCTTCGGCCACTTTCTTGCTGAGAATGCTAGCCGTGATCAACGGAATGGATTCGACAGTAGCCGTCACATCGCGCAACGCATAGATTTTCTTATCAGCCGGAGCAATTTCCTTTGTGGCGCCAATCAAGACCAGTCCTGTTGTTTTCAAAACGTGCTTGTATTCGTCCAGCGTCAGCCCAACGCGGAATCCGGGAATAGATTCCAACTTATCCAACGTCCCGCCGGTATGTCCCAGCCCGCGCCCGGATACCATCGGCACCCAGACACCGGCGGCAGCCGCTAGCGGCGCTAGAATCAAAGACGTTTTATCGCCCACGCCGCCAGTGCTGTGCTTGTCAATTTTTCGCCCTGGCAATTCGGACAGGTCCACGACGATGCCCGAATGAATCATTTCATGCGTGAGCGACACTGTTTCTGCCGCGCTCATGCCGCGAAAAAAGACGGCCATCAGAAACGCTGACATTTGATAGTCAGCGATGCGCCCCTGGGTATAACCATTCACCAGAAACGCGATCTCCTCATGCGTTAACTGGCCGCCGTCGCGCTTTTTCCGAATCAGGTCTACGACTCTCATGGCTTCTTCCTTTGTAATCAACCTCGCGGGACGCCAACAAACAGACGGCATACGCCGCCATGGCTCGACCGGCGCCAATGTCGCCGAGTCCTTCATTCGTTTTTGCTTTGATGTTGACAGCTTCCACCTTGAGGCGCAACGCGCGCGCCAGCCGAACACGCATGCGATCAAGATACGGCCTGAGTTTGGGCGCTTCGGTCACAATGGTGGCGTCAATGCACTGGATGGTAAAACCGTGCTGAGCAACCAGACTGGCGACCTCTCGCAGCAATGTGAGGCTGGATACGTTTTTGTATTGTGGATCGGTATCAGGAAAGTGTTGTCCCAGGTCGCCCAACGCGGCGGCGCCAAGCAACGCATCACAAATGCTGTGCGTCAGCACATCCGCGTCTGAATGTCCCTGCAATCCCCTGTCGAATGGCACTCGCACGCCACCCAAAATCAATCGTCGCCCTTCGACTAACCGGTGAATGTCATAGCCGATCCCAACACGCGCCGTTGCGCTCATCCGCCTCGTCTCCTGTTGAGCCAAAATTCAGCTAATGCCAAATCCTCCGGCCAGGTGATCTTAATGTTCTGACGAGACCCCTGAACGACGGTCACGACGTGCTCACTGCGTTCCACCAAGCTCGCATCATCGGTGGCACGAAATCCATCAGCCAACGCCTGTTGATAAGCCTTCAGGATGATCGAGACGCGAAACGCCTGAGGCGTTTGCACCAGATAAAAGCGCCGACGATCAACTGTCTTGATGATTCGGCCAGAGTGAACTTCCTTGAGCGTGTCCGTCACCGGATAACCGATAACGGCGGCGCCCGTCGCTCGCGCTTCAGCGATGACGGCTGTGATTTCTTGCTCTGTGACCAGCGGCCGCACGCCGTCATGAATCACCACGATCTGCGTTTGAGTCGCATCTATGGCTTGCAGTCCGTTCCACACGGAATCCTGTCGCTCTGGCCCGCCTGGGATGAGGCTGACGATCTTGTTGAATCCAGCCGCCGACAGTTGCTTTGCCGCCTCGGCCTGGTGCTGCTGGGGCAATACAACGATGATCTGATCCACTGATTGGCATCGTTCAAATGCTCTCAGTGTATGAATCAAGACCGGCTCACCGCACAGGTTAAGAAATTGCTTGGGGCACTCCCCGCCCATGCGCTGACCGGCGCCGGCGGCGACGATGATGGCGACATTCATAGCACTCTGACAGAACTTGCGCTTGGCTTGCGCCAACAGCGCCACGGCTGCCATCGGGCATCGTCACAGATGCGCGCGGCTGAGCTGTACACACCATGCCTGCGGCGATAGGATGCAGCAGCGCGGAGGAAACGCCCGGCGCCATCATTCTTCTGCGTCAACCGGGCGAATCTTGCCTGAGCGCGTCTCCTCGACATAACGACCAAAGATCATCTTCCCGGCGGTGGTTTGCAGCACGCTGGTGACGCTGGCCGCCACCGTCTTGCCAATCATCCGGCGGGCATTATCCACAACCACCATCGTGCCGTCGTCCAAATAGGCAACGCCTTGATTATGCTCTTTCCCTTCCTTGAGGATGAACACTTTCATGATTTCGCCCGGCAGGACCACCGGCTTGAGCGCATTGGCGAGTTCATTGATATTGAGGACCTCTACGCCGCGCAGTTCGGAGACCTTATTCAGATTGAAATCGTTGGTGATGATACGCGCATTCAACTGCTTGGCCAGCTCGATCAGCTTCAGGTCTACTTCACGAACATTTGGGAAACTGGCCTCAGAGATTTGTACAGTGATTTGAGGGTTATTCTGCAACCGTCGCAAGACGTCCAACCCGCGACGACCGCGATTGCGTTTACTGGCATCAGCCGAATCGGCAATCTGCTGAAGCTCGCGCAAGACAAACTGCGGAACGATCAACACACCCTCTAAGAATTTGGTCTCAGCAATGTCAGCGATGCGACCGTCAATGATGACGCTCGTATCCAGAATCTTGTAGTTCTGCTTCTGCCCTCGGTCCATCAAGATGCCGCCCAGCGCCGACAGATCAAGAAATTCCCCTTTGGCTGCGCCGACCATCAGTCCAACGTAGGCCATAAAAATCAGGATGGCAATCGTGGCAAACGTGCGTGCCCCTTGTCCCATTGCCGGTTGTTGAGAGAGCAAAATGCCAATCAACGTCGCGCCGACGATGCCGAGGATCGAGCCAATGGCCGCGCCAATTAACGATTTTAAGCTCGCCCGCCGCACGCGCGTCTCAAAGAACAGAATCACCGCCGCCAACGCTCCAGCGGCTAGCATCGAGTAGAAGCGACTATTGGGGATTGGTCTCAAAAAGTAGCCCGTCCCAACCAAAATCAAGGTGAATACGGCCCGAAGGATAAACACATCTGTGTTAAACGAAAATCGCTTGTATGACATACATCTATGAATCCTCCTTCAATTACCCGTGCCAGTTGATTATAACAAAACTTGTCTGATAGAAAATAGCCAGCCCGAATCAAATCTCCTTCATGCTCGTCAAAACAGCGCGTCGAGCGCATCCAGCACCGATCGCACGCCAATGATTTCCACGTGATCAACGGGATCAAGGCCAGAACAATTGATGCTCGGCATGAGGCATCGTTTGAAACCCAATGCCGCGACTTCGCGCAACCGGATGGCGGCGGCCGACGTGGCGCGCACTTCGCCGGCCAATCCGACTTCACCGAACACAACCGTCTCAGGATCGAGAGGAATGTTCTTGAAGCTCGAACTAATCGCTGCGACGATGCCCAGGTCAATCGCTGGTTCGTCAATCGTGATGCCGCCGGCCACATTGACGAATACATCCTCGCCTAACAGATGCAACCCGACCCGTTTTTCCAACACGGCAATCAACAAGGCGACTCGATTTTGATCCACGCCCTGCGTCATGCGCCGTCCGGTTCCATACTGACTGGAGCTGACCAGCGCCTGTAACTCCACCAAGATGGGACGAGTGCCTTCCATGCAAGCAACGACAATCGAACCGGAGACCCCTTTGGGACGCTGACTGAGAAACAATGCCGAAGGATTAATCACCGGCATGAGTCCGCGCCCCGTCATCTCAAAAATGCCTACCTCATTGGTCGCTCCATAGCGATTCTTAACAGCGCGAATGATACGATGATTATGATGGCGCTCACCTTCAAAATACAACACCGTATCAACCATGTGTTCGAGCGCCTTGGGTCCGGCAATCATGCCTTCTTTGGTCACGTGCCCGATGAGGAAAATCGGTATGTTACGACTCTTGGCCAACATCAGAAGCTGAGCCGCTGCCTCGCGCAACTGCGAGACGCTACCGGGTGATGAATCGAGCCGTTCGGAGTAGACCGTTTGAATCGAATCAATGATCATGGCGGCTGGATTCAATTTATCCACCTCGATCAGCACCGATTCCAGATGCGTTTCTGCCAGCACATAGAGTCGTTCGGCCCGAAGTCCCAATCGTTGACCGCGCATCTTAATCTGCCGGTGCGATTCCTCGCCTGAGACATATAACACCGTCTGGCCACCCGATTGCAGTTGCTCGGCCACCTGTAGCAGCAATGTACTCTTGCCGATGCCTGGATCACCTCCCACGAGCACCAGACTGCCGGGAACAATGCCGCCGCCCAGCACGCGGTCGAATTCGACAATGCCCGACGTGACGCGCACATCATCTTGGCTCTCAATCTGGTGATAGGCGACTGGCACCGCGCCGCTGAGGCGCTGCCCTCGTTTGGCACTGTCGGGCGGGCTGTAGGTTGGGCGCTCTTCCACAAACGAATTCCACTCGCCGCAGTCAGGACACTTGCCGAGCCATTTGGGGGATTGATAGCCACACTGCTGGCAACTGTAGACCGTTTTTTGCCCTTTCGCCACGTCTTATTGCCCCTTCCACCAGGTGCGCCTAGAATGTACCGTTCAGCACTGAGCCTGTCAACAAGCCGATGTACTCCTGAAGGACACACGCCCGATGCGAGCGAAAAAGAGATTCGGACAACATTTTCTGGTTGACCAAACGATTGGCCGGCGGCTGGTCTCGGCGATCCAGCTCGAACCAGACAGCGTCGTCATTGAAATTGGTCCCGGACGCGGCGCGTTAACCAAGGTGCTTCTGCAAAGACCTTGTCGCGTGATCGCTGTAGAAGTAGATGACGAGCTGACTCGTGCGTTGCAAATCGAATTGGCCGACCAGATTCATGCTGGCAAACTCGTGTTGATCGCGCAGGACATCCTCAAAACGAATCTGGATGAGCTGCTGCAACAACACCACATTGACGGGAAAGTGCGCATTCTGGGCAATCTCCCGTATAACATTGCCACGGCTATCCTGCAGCACTTGATCGCGTTTCGCCAACAGATTGATGACATGACCATCATGCTGCAACGCGAAGTGGTGGATCGCATCCTGAGTCAACCTGGCACGAAGCAATATGGTTACTTGTCAGTTTTGATGCAATACTTCTGCGAAGGACGAAAGTTGTTCACTGTATCGCCAGGGGCCTTTCGACCCGTACCCAAGGTGACATCTACGGTTGTGCAGTTGAAAGTCCGCGAGCGACCGGCTGTCGAGGTTGCCGACGAAGCTCACTTCCTGCGCGTTGTCAGCGCCTTGTTCATGGAGCGCCGAAAGACGATCATGAACAATTTGAAACGCATGCCGCTTAGATGGGATGGTGAGAGGATCGCCGGGCGGCTTCGTCACGTCGGCATTGATCCGTCCCGTCGCGCTGAGACGCTCAGCCTGGAAGAATTTGCTCGCGTTGCAAACGCCCTTCGGGCATCCGCTGGGGACAGGTTTGACAATCTCTTATCGGTGGGCTAAAGTAGCCGACCTGATCGGGGCGTGGCGCAGCCTGGTTAGCGCGCTTGATTTGGGATCAAGAGGTCGGCGGTTCAAATCCGCCCGCCCCGACCATCACTGGTCACCAACCTGCGACAGCATGCGCTCAGTGAGGCGCTGGCTCCTTCAAACACATTTGCATAACGACCATTGTACGCTCTGCGCCGCATTCATCGGCTCCTCTGACTAGCGCAGGGCTTGACGCCTCCACTCTGCTCAACGACAAGACACAACACCGAAGGCCTGCTTGCTGAAAATCGCTGCTGGACGTAGCAAAACGGATGATGTATCTTTGCCACGCGATGAACGTCACGAGCGCGCGCATAGCTCAACAGGATAGAGCACAGGCCTTCTAAGCCTGGGGTTCTGGGTTCGAGTCCCAGTGCGCGCGCCATCAGTTTCAGTCAATTTTATGATGGAACATCAGCACGCAATG
This sequence comes from Blastocatellia bacterium, assembly GCA_025054955.1. Taxonomy (NCBI): domain Bacteria; kingdom Pseudomonadati; phylum Acidobacteriota; class Blastocatellia; species Blastocatellia bacterium. The sequence goes on from JANWZE010000023.1 coordinate 80,791, forward strand.
ATACGCCGGTCGCCAGCTTGATGAATTTCCGTATGGCTTGAGTTTTGCTATTGCGCGTTGTAAAAAATCTTGCTATACGTTGTGAGGTTTTCAGACTACGATTCAAAGAGGACATGCGTTATGCCAACTGGAATTTGTCCGGAATGTGATGGAGAGATTCGAGTCTCGTCGGATGTGGACATCGGCGACTATGTGTCTTGTCCCGAATGCGGCGTTGAACTGGAAGTTCTGGAAACAGACCCGCTAGAGCTGGACGTTGTTCAGGAGCGCGACGAAGAAGATTATTTTGATGAAGAGGAGGAGTGGTAATCTTTCCTCACGGGCGCGATCCATGCTGGTCGGCTGACAGGTAGGCTCCAGCCACTTAGCGCCGGCTTGGCAAAGCCGAAGAATACTCGTACCGACTCTGACGTATCTGCACTCCTGGGCGAGTCGTCATCACTTTAAGCCGATGAGAGCGTCCTCCAGTTGAAGGGGGCGACAGTGGATAAAAAGCTAGCAGGTAGCTGGCGCGAATCTCTTCAGCGATCTCGCTGAATATCTGCACGTAGTTTTGATCATCAATCGAAAATGTTTTTCCGCCCGTCCGTTCAACAATTCCTGTGGCATCCAGCAAGGTCGGCACGCGATGCTTCCCCTGGGGCGACAGAATGTATGACGGCAAGATGATCGCATAGACGGTCACGCCGGCTTGGTTGGCCCGTCGAATCACTTCCGGCGCGCTGATCAAGCTCGTGTAGTCGAATCCGTCTGTGACGACAACCACAAGGCGGCGGACGCGACGGCCGTCAACGCGCGCGGGCGCGTCCCGTTGCAGCATCGTCACGGCGCGGTCAATCGCATCGTAGAGCCGTGTGCGCCCACCAATGTTGCGAGCCTTCGCAAAACCCTGTTGCAGCTTCTCTATATCAGTGGTGAAGTTTTGGTAGACGTGAATGCGATCGTTGAACCCGATGACAGCGCAGACGGCTTGTTGCCTCATCGCGCGCACAAACTGCTGCGCGGCGCGCTGTTGATCTTTCACTTGCACTCCCAGACTGCCGGACACATCCAGCGCAAACACAATGGCAACTGGCCGCGTGAACGAACGGGTCGTCTGGGCCTCAAAAAAGGCGATGGGATAGTTGACGCCGTCGTGGGTCAGGATGAAATCCTCTTGCTTTAAATCCGTCACGTAATTGCCATCGCGATCCATCACCGTCACATCAATCGGGACGAGCTTGCCTTCCAACCTGACCTCCTGAGCCAACGAGACGAGGCCATGTCCGAGTATCATCGCTATCCATCCGTAACCAAGTAGCCACAACGTTCGCCGCTTCATGGGCTGGATTGTAGCACAGAGAAATTGGCTGACAAAATTTTACCGCCAGTGGCGCTTTATGCTATGCTTGCAACCTCTCAAAGATAAACAAACATGACCAAAGCGAGCGGATACGTCTTAATTATTTTTTGTATGGCGTCGGCGCTAGCGCCAACGCTGGCCCAAGACAAACGGGCAACGAGCGGGCGTCTGCGCGGCTCAGTTCAAGATCAGGACGGCAAGCCTCTAGCCGATATTCGAGTCCGAGCGATCAATCGGCGAACAGATGAACGAGTGGCTGAAGTCATCACCAATGATGAAGGCGTTTTCGTCTTTGACCAGCTCCCTGAAGGACGTTATACGCTAACGTTTTACTCGCCGCGTTTTCAACAGGCCATCGTCTCGCCCGTTGAAATAAAAGCGGGACAGGAAAAACGGTTGCGCGATCCGGTTGAATTGAAGCCGGTCAAATTGTATGCCGTGATCGAAGGGGCAGTCTTCGACCATCGTGGCTTCCTGCTTCGCGGCGCCACGGTCGTGATTGAGCGTATCCCCTTTGAAGCAGAACCCGTCCCTTCATTCAGACAAGAGAGCATCAGCAACGATGGTGGCGCGTTTGCCTTCCGCGTTTCGGCAGCGCCAGCGCGCTATCGGTTGACAGCGTCCTTGAAAGGCTACAAATCACAATCAACGAGCATTGACATAGCAGGAAACGAACGGCGTCACGTCAGCATTCAGCTTGAGCCAGAGCCATGAAAGATGCAGAGAAACGCACCGAGTTCTTAACGGCTCGACAACTGGCCGACATCTTACAGGTCAGTGAAACGACCATCCACCGGCTTCGACGACAAGGGCGCATCCCCGCGATCAAAGTGACCAATCGCTTAATCCGCTTCAATCTGCGTGACGTGAAAGCCGCGCTAGCCGATGCCACCAAGAAAAATCCTTCTGAGGCCACACCGGACGATCGTCAACAGCTTTCATTCGACGAGTTCTTCAGCGCCTCCTCCCAGCATTGACCGGCGCTTGCCACTCGCCACGCACCGATAACCTCGAAGCCGCTTTGCCTCTGCTCTGCTTGAAACCCCATGACTGGCGCTGGCCAGCCGCTGTCTAGCCACCGAGCGGCGCCCATGGTCAGCAGGTTTGCTGCCGGCCATGAGGTTAAAGCTCGCGGCGAACAGCCTCCAGGTCTGCTTCTACCATCATCTTGACTAACGCCTCGAATCCAACGGTCGGTCGCCAGCCGAGCACGCGCTCGGCTTTGCTCCAATCGCCTCGCAGCGCCACAACTTCGGCTGGACGATAGAGCTTTTCGTCAATCACCACATACTGGCGATAATCAAGGTCAAGCAACTCAAACGCGACCCGCACGAAATCCTCCACTGAATGCGTCTCGCCTGTCGCCACCACATATTCATCGGGCTGATCTTGCTGAAGCATCCGCCACATTGCCTGCACGTACTCGCCGGCAAATCCCCAATCGCGCTTTGCTGCCAAGTTGCCCAGACGCAACTGGCGCGCCAGGCCGAGCTTGATGCGCGCTGCCTGATGAGTAATCTTGCGCGTCACAAACTCCAATCCCCGACGCGGCGACTCGTGATTAAACAGAATGCCTGAGCAGGCGAACAACCCGTATGCTTCACGATAATATCGCGTCAGGTGATAACCGGCCACCTTGGAAATTCCATAGGTCGAACGAGGATGAAACGCGGTTGTTTCTCTCTGCGGCGTCTCGTGGGCCAAGCCGAACATTTCACTCGTTGCTGCAAAGTAAAAACGGCAGTTCGGCGCATGTTCTTTGATCGCTGCCAAGATATAGTGTGTCCCGTTGACGTTCGTGTTCATCGTCGAAAATTCGTCTTCAAACGAATAACCGACGAAGCTCTGCGCGGCCAGATGATAACACTCATCCGGTTGAACCACAGCGACTGCTTTGAGCAAACTGGCATAGCTTTCCAGCGAGGCAGCGTGCAGCGTCACGCGATCGAGGATCGGTTGAATCCGCCACAACCGTTGTTCGGGGTATTCCAGGCTCACATGCCGCACAAGCCCGTGAACCTCGTATCCTTGAGACAGCAGAAACTCTGCTAAGTAGGAACCATCTTGTCCGGTAATGCCTGTGATTAACGCTCTTCTTTTGCCCATTTTCGGTCACCTCATATCTTCACGTCTTGGGCGAGCCGAGAAATGTAGTTGCCCAGTTCGCCAGCGTCAAAGTTCGATCAATGGACTATCATCGTCTGGTCATAATCTTCTGTCGAGATGCATCTCATGCGTGCAAACACAACAAGCCCCGTAGAAGCAGCCACCAGAGCCGGCGTTGCTCCTACGGGGCACGAAATCGGTTCAATCACCACTCGGCGAGCGACCCGAACTAGAAGTAACACCGATTGCCAGCATCGCCGCAGCCGGGGATGTTAGTAATGGCCACAACGTGAGCCGCGCCACGGAATCCCGGCGGTTGTGGTGGTATAGTCAGGGTGAACTTGTATGCGCCAACTGAATCGGTTGTAGTCGTCTGTGTAATGATCGTTCCGTCGCGCAACTGAACGTTCAATCTGACTTCAGCGCCCGCAATGAGAACGCCACGACAACTGACATCACCTGAGACCATCAGTGTGAGGCCTGTCAACATGCAGCGAGCCGAGACCCAAGCTGTGCGCGTTCGTTCGGTGGCTTGCGCTGGTTGATCGTTGCGTGGCTCAATCCGAGCAATGGCTTTGGCCAACGTGTCGGCGGCTTCCGCCGCAACGGTCTGGACGGCTCCGTCCGCCGTCCGAACCATGAGCGACTTGGATAAGCTGCTGACCGTTGTCCCCGACTTCTGCACAGAAACCGTATAGAGATTATCCGGCTCCGATGTGATCACGCGATCCGGCGCGACCACTGTCGAAGCCAGCGCGCTACGAACCGTGATCGTCCCGGCCATCAGCTCAGCGATGACCCGTTGCTCATCACGGGACACTTTCACTCGCGACCCAGCCGTCAATGACAACACGCCGCTGCCGGCCAATAAATTCAAGAAAGCTGATCCATCAACTACCTCGATTTCACTGCCATTGAAAACCGTCGCTCCCCGTTGAGCCGAAGTGCCATCAATCTTCACTTGACCCTCACGAGTGACGATTTCACCCACTGGTTTGTTAACTGATTTCGATTGACCAAAGCCCGTCATTGTGACGGCCAATATCATGACGACGAATTTGGTGATACTGTTTACAGTTTCAGGTTTTTTAACATTACACTTCATTCTCACGATGATCATCCCTCCCGAGTTTAATTGAATGCTAGTTTAATTGAACGAGCCAGCGATTGTAGCCCGCTCGAAACTGATATCAAGCACCTACTCCTCGAGTCTGGTGACTCGCATTACGACCGCGCCACGCTTTCTGATTTGGGCGACTTCTCGGCTCGGCCATAATAATAGGAGCCATAGTCGTAGTAACCATACTGAGACTGGCGTGTATCCACGGCATTAAGGACAACGCCGAGAATCTTGGCATTGACCGCATCAAGCCGATTTTTCACTCGACGGATGCCTCGTTGCGACGTGGCACGCAGTTTGACCACCAGCAACACGCCATCTACCAATGTGGATAAGATCAACGCATCAGAGACCAAGCCTAGCGGCGGTGTATCAATAATCACGTGATCATAGCGCTGACTCACTGACTCCAGTAACACTCCCATGCGTTCCGAATGCAGCAGCTCCGACGGATTGGGCGGGACCGGCCCGCTCGGCAGCACATCCAACCCAACTACGCCACAGTCATGGCAGATGCTGACTGGTTTATCATCGAAGGACAGGTAGGTACTCAGTCCCGTCTCAGCATCCACATTAAACATTGCGGCGCAGTTGGGATGCCGCATATCAGCGTCAAGCAAGAGCACGCGCTTGCCCGCTTGGGCCAACGCGATGGCCAAATTTGCTGCTGTGGTGGTCTTGCCGACGCCGCTTTCATAGCTGGTGACGACAACTGTCCGAGGCGGATGGGTTGCTGACGATAACAGGAGTGACGTACGGAGTGTCCGATAGGCTTCGGTAAAGGCATGACCGACATTGTAGCCCGTTTCCAACAACAGAGGTCGTGATTCAATCGAGCGTTGGCGAGCGAATACAGGTTTGTCGGTGTAACCGGCAACTTTGGGAATCATACTCAGATGAGGCAATCGCAGCAGCGATTCGACTTCTTCAGTCGTCTTCAGACTATCGTCGAGAAACTCCAGCACAAACGCTCCGACCACGCCTAGCACCAACCCCACCAGCAATCCAAGCAAATAACCGGCCACCTTTGAGTCTGCCGGCTCAAGCGGCACTCTCGCTCGATCCACAACTTGGATATTGCTACTGGGCGCCAACGTCTTCATCAGATTGGCCTCGCGCAATCGCTCAGAGAGCATCTGGAAGACTTTCTCGTCCACTTCGATTTCGCGTTTGAGTAGACTAAATTGCAGCGAGGCTTGATTCTGTTTGAGGATTTCCGCTCGCTCTCGCTCGACCGCTTCCGTCATGGCTTGTGCTTTCTCAACAGCCAGGCGATATTCTTTGCGAACCTGCTCCAGCAGCGCTTGTTGAGCCTGCTCAATGCGCAGGTCAAGCTCAGCCAATTGTTGTTTCAGTTGCTTGATGGGTGGCGCATCGTCCTGGTAAATGCCGCGCTGTTGATCTAGTTGCATCTGCAATTTGACACGTTGCTGCTTCAATTCGTCTAGCACCGGATTGGTCATCGTTGACGGCAGTTGGCTCACCCCGCCACTTTGACTTAACCGATAGAGCACCTCCGCTTGAATGCGATTGGCTTCCACCTCAGCCAACGCGCTATTGAGCTTGGCGAATCGTTCATGCGATGGGTTTTGATCCTCTTTACTCTCTGCGTCACCCATGTGGAGCAGTTCGGCCTGTTGTTGATACTTGACGAGATTCTCCCGCTTCTTTTTGATCTCATCTTCCAATGTCGCCAATTGCTGAACCAACCAATCGGCGGCGAAATCAACTCTGTCGGCATTGCGTTTGCGATTGTAGGCAATGAACTCTTCAAACAACGTGTTGACGATCTCGGTGGCCAGGCGCGGCTCAGATGATCGGTAGCTGACGGGAATGACCCGTTGCGAGTTTATGTCTCTCGGTTTCTCAATCGTCAATCGCTCGCGAAACTTGTCAAGCAATCGCGTGCGCCGATTTTCCGGGTCCGTTTCTTTAGCCACAGCGGCGCTGAAATCCGGGTGCTCCCACAACTTCAGTCGGTCTACCACCCGTTCGGCGACCGCTTGGCTTCGCAGAATATCCAACTGCAATTGGATGGCCTGCGGCTCATAGCCTCGTTTATCGCTGACATCAAAGCCTTCGACCTCGGTCATGATCTGTTGCGTCGTCGGCTCAACGGCAATCGTTCCTGTTGCTTTGTACTCGGAGGGTGTGCGGTACACCTTGATGCCATACGCTACAAAGACAATGCTCAGGATGCTCAGGATCACCCACCACCGATTGCGGATGATGCGACCGTAGCGCCTCAAATCGAGGGTTTCTTCACCAGCCCAACGATCAAACCAAGCTGATTGACTTAAACCGGTCTGCGGTTTGGAGAAATCTCTGGGTTCATTCATGATGCCAAACTCCTTGAACCTGCCGGCGCGACCGGCATTGCCGGACCGCACTCGATCGCCAGCTTGAATATAAGTCGCGGCGCCCGCGCCGTCAACACAAGTATGCCCCGCAAATCTTCACAGGCGCCGCGGTTGCTGCATGCCCATCGGTTGAGCGTTCGCCGCCGTGCTCAGCTCAAACCGACTGACGCCGATCAGCATGGCCAACAAGAGAAAAAAGACGAGCGCCGTCGCCGGCTGTTGCAGGTAAAAATCCACGAGACTGTGCACCAGTATCGCGATACACCCCACCGTAGCGCCTCCCGCCACGTGCCACAAGCGAGGCTCCCGGCAACGCAACGCGCGACCCCAGAGCCGCGCCACTGCGATCAAAAAAAACAGCAGCAAGCTGGCCCCGATCAGGCCGGTCTCACACACGACCTGCAAATAATCATTATGAGCAGCGTTCATCATCATATAACCTGCGCCGGTATCGTAGCGCGAGTAAGCCACCGGATATGCGCCCACGCCGACGCCGAGCAGTGGATAGTCGCTGATCATTGACCATGAATTTCTCCACGTCTGAATCCGACTCTGATGTGATGAAGCAGGATCGAAACCGGTTCCAACCAACGATTCTATTTCTGCTGCGACGTCTGATCGAACTTGCTGTGGAATCGAAGCTGTCGCCAACAACGAAACGCCAACGACGATCACCATGACAATACCGGCCACTCCAATCCAGAGTCGCCTCAAGCCTGCGCTGCTCCGATGCGCTTGATCAAACGCGACGCGCTGCCGTGCGATTAACCATATCCACGCACACAGGGCAACGATCAGCACGAAAATTCCACCGGTCGTATTGGCCAGCGCGACGGCGACGCCCATAGCAATTGCTGCCAGACCGCTCATCACGCGCTGATCCGGCTCAACCGCCGACGAGAACGCTGTCGCCAATGCCAGCGGAAAGATCAGCTCGATCAAACCGACCAAGCTGGTCAACGAAGGGAAAGACAAACCCAGCGGATTTGGTCGGCCACTGATCAACGGTTCGCCTTCGACGGAAAACATCTCGGCAATACCGATCAGCGAGACAAAACAGCCGAGGAAAATCAGCCAGGCAGCCAGCCGGCGCAACCGCTGCACGGTGGTGACAACTTGGGCGGCCACGAGTAACAGCCCCAGCAGCGCGGCCAGCGCGATGGCAACTTGCGCTGTTGCTGCGCTGCTCATGGTGAGCGCAGACCACGTTCCATTCAGCCCGACCACATCACTGAACGGAGCGCGACGCCACGGCAGCGGGATCAATTGAATCAGCGCCACACACAGAAACGCCATGATCCACCAGTAAACCGGACTCCACACCAAGCTGAAATACGCCCGAAGCGCCGCTTGCAGTCCCCACAGAAACAACAGCGTCACACTCATGACGAGGAGAAATTCAATGGCAAACGATTGCACAGGCGTAATCAAGACAGTGACCACCACACCGCCGAATATCAGATGATCAATCGCCCCGGCCAAACGGCGCCCAACGGACATCTGACCGACGGCAGGCGACATCGCCGGTGATTCGCTCACGTGCATCAGCCAATCAGATGGACGTCTGCGCATACGTTCAACGGCTCAATCATCGCGCCTTCTCACCGACAGAAGGCTTCAGAGCAGGCCGACCGGCCCCCCAGCCGGAGACAGGCGCACGTTGATGATAGAGCATCGTTATAAGCATCGCCGTGATGGCGCCGGCTGAATCAATCAACACATCCAAGACCGATCCCGTGCGGGTTGGAAGAAAGCTCTGAGCCACCTCATCAAACACGGCATAACCGATGGTCAGCAGTGCAGCCTTCAATGCCCAATCCGGACGCCATCGCTCGACGGACCGCCCCCGCAGCGCGCGCAGGAATAACCATGCCAAAATAAAATACGCGATAAAATGACCGATTTTGCGAATCAGCAAATAGAGTGAGCGAATCTGCTCTTCGGGCATCTCCGGCAGCAACCAACGGAGCAACGGGATAAGAAACCGCGAGTTGCCGCTCAAGCTCCACATGTCGCCGGTGAACGGACAAATCAACACCATCCAGATCACCGGCGGCAACCAGTGCCTGATGAGCCAATAGAGCCGATGGGCTTTCACAGCGTACATCAGCAACGCCTTTCACCTCTGGATCGCATTAGTCGCCCCTGCCCTGTCCGTGAGCCAGAAGGAAACGAAGCGACCGCCCCGGCGTGCTGGCTGCCGTGTCATGGGCGTTGAACCACGCCTCCAACACATGGGCGATGGCAGCGGGATCATCCTGCTTGGCGGCGACTTCTAAGCGGGCCAACACGCGTTGCATCTGGTCAACGTCCACGCGCGTTGGCGGCGCAATGAAAATTTTTTCATAGCGTGTCACGCGGACTCCTTCGGCGCCGATCAACAATTCCTCAAACAGCTTTTCACCGGGGCGCAATCCGATGAATTCAATGCTAATATCCTCGTCCGGCTTCAGGCCTGACAGTCGGATCATATCTTTGGCCAGATCAACAATCCTGATCGGCTCGCCCATATCGAGCACGAAGATGTCGCCGTGCTCGCCCAGGCTGCCGGCTTTGATCACCAGATGCGCGGCTTCGGGAATTGTCATGAAGTAGCGCGTCACCTCAGGATGCGTGACCGTCACCGGGCCGCCGGCAGCAATCTGTTTTTGGAAGAGCGGCACGACGCTGCCCCGGCTCCCCAATACATTGCCGAAGCGCACGCAAGAAAAACGTGTCGGGCTGGTCGCCGCTTTTGCTTGAACGAGCATCTCGGCCAGTCGCTTGGATGCGCCCATCACATTGGTTGGGTTGACAGCTTTGTCAGTGGAAATCATCACAAACGTTTCAACGCCGTGTTCGTCAGCCAGGTCAACCAGCAAGCGAGTGCCGAATACGTTGTTGAGAATCGCTTCGGACGGGTTCAGTTCCATCAACGGAACATGCTTATGCGCCGCGGCGTGAAAGATGACCTGTGGACGATGCCGCTCAAAGATTCGCCGCAATCGTAGCTCATGCCGAATGTCGGTAATCAGCGGTGTAAGCAGCGTGGCCGAACCGAGCCGTTGTAACTCGTGGTGAATCTCGAACAAGCTGTTCTCATCTTTGTCCAGCATCAACAACTGGGTCGGCGCAAACTGGAGCAATTGACGACACAATTCAGACCCAATCGAGCCGCCAGCGCCGGTGATCAGAATGCGTTTGCCTGTAAACCAGCGGCGAACGTCTTGATCGTCGCAATCAAATTGAACCACATCACGGCCGAGTAAGTCTTCAATCCGAACGTCGCGGAACGTACTGACGCGGACACGTCCTGAGAGAATCTCGTACAGCGCCGGCATGATCTTGACCGGTACGCCGATTTGCTCGCAGGTCTGCACGATCCGCCGGAGGTCTCGACGTCGCACGGTGGCCATTGTCACGATGACCTGATCCACACGATATTGATGAACCAACCGAGCGAGGTCCTCAGTGGTGCCCAGCACTCTCACTCCGCCGATGACCCGACCTAACTTCGCTCGGTCGTCATCCACAAATCCTTGAACCCGCAGCCCAACGTCTGGACGAACGGACAATTCCTTGGCGGCGAGCACGCCGGCCTGACCGGCGCCAACCAACAACACGCGCTTTTCAGGAGCGGCTGCAGGCTGCCTGAGCGCCGCCTGCTGTTCAGCGATCAAACGTCGCAACATCCGAACACCGCCCGTCCCCAAAAATGACAGACACGGATAAAGCGCGATGATGCCCAACGGGATTTCCAGCACCCTGATAGTGGGGCCAAACGTCAATCGGATGACCATCAAAGCAGCGCCGATGGCCGCTTGCGTGGCGGCCAAAATCAGCATCTCGCGTGTGCTCACGTAGCGCCAGATGAACTGATAGATGCCGCTCACGCCATAGACCAAAATCGAACCAACCACGACGTACGGCAACAACGTCACCCATTGGTCGGCATACCGCGCCGGCGGCCACCCGTCAAATCGAAGCAGATAGGCTAATGAAAAGGCGAGCGCGCAGATCACGCTGTCAATGGTCACCTGCGTGGTTCGACTATAAAAACGGTATGCCATTTCACTCGCTCACTTCATGTGCGCCATGCTGCCGCCGGATGAGCGTAACAATCCTCTCCAAATCCGATTCAGTCAGAGTGGACCCGCTGGGCAAGCACAAGCCGCGCTCGAAAATAGTCTCTGCCACGCGACCGCCTCTGACGCGGCACTGGGCAAAGACCGGCTGCATGTGCAACGGCTTCCACACCGGTCGCGCTTCGATATTGGCCGCTTCCAGCGCCAGTCGAACGTCTTCTCGAGTCGCGCCAAACGCCGACGGGTCAATCGTCAGACAGGTGAGCCAACGTGTGGCACGGCCGTAGGGCGCTTCGGGCATGAACTGAATCCCCGGCAAGTCGCCGAGCGCCTGTCGGTAGTATTCAAAATTGCGGCGGCGCGCGCGGATGCGATCAGGCAGCACCTTTAGTTGGCCGCGCCCGATGGCTGCCAGGATATTACTCATGCGGTAGTTGTAACCGATGGTTGAATGCTGATAGTGAGGCGCTGGGTCTCTGGCTTGCGTGGCCAGAAATCGCGCCCGCTCGATCAACGCTCCGTCGTCCGAGACCAACATGCCACCGCCCGACGTAGTGATGATCTTGTTTCCATTGAACGAAAATGCGGCTAGCCGACCAAATGCGCCAGTCATTCGGCCTTTATAGGTTGCGCCCAGCGCCTCGGCGGCATCTTCGATGAGTGGAATTTGGTACTCAGCGCAGACGCGCTCGATTCGATCATAATCGGCGCTCTGACCATACAGGTCCACAACAATCACGGCGCGTGGTCGCTTGCCCCGCCTCGCGCTGTGTTTCAATTCTTCGGCCAACAGATCAGGGTCCATATTCCACGTGGCCGCGTCGGCGTCAATGAAGACCGGACGTCCCCTTTCATAAACAATCGGACTGGCGCTGGCGACAAACGTCAACGTCGAGCAGATAACTTCATCGCCCGGCTCAATCTGCACGAGCCGCAGCGCCAAGTGCAACGCGGCTGTGCCTGAGCAAAGCGCGGCTGCATGTCGAACGCCGATCAGCTCAGCAAATTCCTTCTCGAAAGCGTCCACATGAGGCCCGAGCGGGGCGATCCAATTGGACGCAAAGGCATCCTTGACCAAGGCCAATTCCGCCTCGCCCATGTGCGGCGGTGATAGGTAAATGCGCTGGCTCACCGATTCAGCTTCCTTCATCACAACACATGACGCTCCTGGGCGCTTCTACCCCCTGTTTAGCTCGCGCCGATGGACATGGAGCGCAGATTTCCTTCAACGCAGCCACATGCGTGATCTCCAGGTCAGGGGCATGATCGGGCGAGAGCGGCTCCATCTGCGCATAGAGACCCTCTGGATGGCGCACGCGCACCGTGGTCATGCCAACGCGCCGGGCGCCGCTGAAATCCTTTTGCGGATTATCGCCAACATAGACGACCTCTCGGCCAGACGCTTGCAGGCGCTCCAACACGATGTTGAACGGAATAGGACTTGGCTTCCATGCGTCGCGGCCCCATTCGTCGGAAAACACCACGACATCAAAATGCTCGGCCAGGCCCAATGCAGCCAGCTTCCGTCGCTGCACAGCCACAAGACCATCCGTCAGTAGACCAAGACAACACGTTTCATGCAACGAGCGCAGCAATGGCGCGACACCATCAAACGGCGCAATGCTCGGTTCATGCTCACGGTAGAGAGCGACGAGTCGCTGCACGAGACCGGGATCAAACAGATCATGAGCGCTGAGCCACTGATCAAAGGTTGTGCCGCGCGCGCCCTGCTCAAACAATTTTTTCAATTCGTCAAATCCCTGCTCACGAGGAATCTTCAAGTGCGGCTCAGCCCATGCGGCGACCGCTCGGAAGCCGCTCATGACGTAGTCGCGCTCCAAATAGAGCGTATCGTCCAAATCAAAGACGATGGCCCGCCATCTGTTCACGTTGAGCCTCCGTCAGGTAAAACGCATCGTCATACCGCGTGATAAAGAGTCCGGTTTGATAAGCGCCAAGCGGCGGAACCTCGATCGCGAGTCCGGCAGCGCGGGCCAACAACCAGCGCGGCGAATCAGCGCCGGCGGCTATGCCAAGCGGCGCTCCGCCGCCCCACCGCGCGTTGATCTCAGTGAAGTGCGCCACACCGTCTTTCATCATGCACTGAATGGTGATCGGACCGATAGCCGACAATGCGTGCGCAATACGAACACACGCGTGCGTGATCTCAGGATCATAGAGTGTCACGCCCTTGGCCACTTCGCCCCATCGCACTTCCATCCGACGGCGAGAGATAACGCCCATCACTTCTCCGTCCAGGTCGCAAATCACATCGTTAGTAATCTCCGGCCCAGGCAAGTATTCCTGAATAATCGGATTGGGCACGTACTCCACAAAGAACGCCAGCTCACGAGCATTCTGCACACGATAGGTGTGCTGCGCGGCGCTGCCCCCGCGTGGTTTGATGAACAATGGATAGTCGGCGGCAGAGGGATTGATGTCGGTCGGTAGCCACGATCGCGGCGTCGGTATAGATAAGCGTTGAAAAAATTCGACCGTGCGCCACTTGTCAGCCGCCATCTCTGCGGCCTGCTCGCTGACCACAACGACACGCGCGCCGGTCGCTTCCAGCGCCGATTTGTGTCGTGCCAGCAGCGGAATATCTGGATCAATCAATGGAAAAATCAAGTTCACCCGCTCGGCTCGACAGATGCCGATCAATGTAGGGATATAATCCGGCGCGTCCAAGCGTGGGACGATGTAAGGCCGATCCACCAATTGCAAGGCAGGCGCCAGCGGGTCCATATCCAACCCGATGATCCGCCCATCCAACCCCAACGCTTGATACGCGCGGCGGAACGCGCGCACCAATTCAACGCGACGGCCAACGCTGGTGAACATGATGTTCATGCTCATGATCGCTCCAGCTTCCAATGAAACCGGCTCAAGCCGACCACGCTGCGTCTTTCCTGGCAAGAGCGACGAGCAGGCTGCCCATGCCGACGAGGCCGGCCAGCCGCAAGCCCAACCGTCCCACCAACGACGGGCCAACGGTGAGCTGCCCCCAGGTGTCGTGGAAATTTCCTACGGCGCGAATCCACACCGGCGGCAGCCCCGTCCGGCGGAGCAGCTTGGCCAGTGTGTCTGCCGTGTAGGCAATCTGATGATGAGGCGGCTGAAGAAACCCGTACTCGCCACGACGTGGCCAGAGCCGACGTGTCCACGACGACAACCCATCATGATTGGGCACGTCCAGATGGACAAGTCCGTCGTCAGCCAGCGCGCGTCGCACCACCGCCAGAAACGCCCTCGGCTGCAACACATGTTCGAGCACTTGCGAGAAAAAAATCACGTCAAATGTCACGCCGAGCGTCAATGCTGTCTCAGCGCAACCGCAAATCACATGACGCTGTAGCGAGTGAGCAAGCTCGACCATGCGCGGATTAACATCAATGCCCACATAGGAAATTCCTAGCGCCTCATAAGCGACGGCGAACGCGCCATCGCCGGCGCCGATTTCGCACACGCGAGCTGGCTTTCGCCCCAACAGCGATTGATAGACCGTCAAGCGCCGAACGGCCATCCGGCGAGCCGCCTGAGCGCGAGCGTGCGCCTGCTCGCTCATCATGCGCAAGTATGAAGGCTTCGTCACGGACGCAGCCGCCTCACCCACGTCATCGGGCGCGCCCTGCTCAAACGGTTGAACAAACGCCAACCCGCACGAGCGACAGACACCGTAGGCGCGGCGGCCAGAGCGCCACTGCACAGCGTAATCTTCGGAGTCACACAGCGGGCAGCGCGGTGTGACCGTCATCAGCCAATCGGACTGCGCGCCAACCATCACGGGCTTTCAGAGACCGACGCCACCGACGCTCACCACGCGGCGAACAAGCACAAACGCTTCCGCCGCCGGAACCCCAACAGCAGCGCCCCGACATCGAGCCAGCGCCTCCACCGCTTCCAGCGAACGCTCATGCGGAAACGATTTGAGTTGACTTTGATAGGCCCTCATGGCATCGAGTTTGACATCGAGAACCATCGAGATGTCTACATAGGAATTTGGCACGAAACCGGGCGTCAACGGCGGCGCAAACCAATTTGTCTCAGATAGCGTTTCGTAAGCATAAATGGCCTGAACCAGCGACGAGCCCGTGGGACGAGCCGCTACTAACGCCGATTCAAACACGAGCCGATGATCCCGATGCAGATCGCCGGCAAATGGAATGAACAGATAATCCGGCCTGACGGTATTGAGCAATTCCGTGAGCGCTTCGTTTAGTCTGGCGTGCGGAACCGTATCAAGCAACGCCGCCGGTAGTCCTTCCAGAAAGATTGTCTCGTGGATGCCGAGCCGCTTGTGAGCTGCGCGGGCTTCTTCACGAGTCTGCTCAACCGATGCAGCGTCGAACATTGAAGGGTCTCCGCGCGTGACGATGGCCGCATAGACATCATGGCCTTCGCGCACCAGTCGCGCCATCGTGCCACCGACGCCAAGCACTTCATCATCCGGATGTGGCGCAATCACCAAGATTCGCGTCATCGCTGGTAGCACTCCACGTCAGAGTTCTCCCATCAGTTGAACACCGGCCAGCTTCTCCTCGTCAGCCTCGTGACCGACGGCGACGGACGGCGCGGCAGGCGCACCCGCTGACTCAATCCATTGTCGCGCTGCCGCTCCACAACAAAACAACACATCCACAACAGACAGATCAGCGATGAAACCAGCTTCAGGAAAAAGCTGCTGGTAGACCGGCGACGGCACATCTTGCCAGAGAACCCGAATGCCGGCTGCATCAAATTTGTCCAACTCCATGTAACGCCGTCCGCCCGGCCCTGACAAGTACACATCGGCGCCGACCGCGCGACACACGTTGACGAGCAAGTCGGTGCGCTGCCCGCTGACGTTCAGCTCTGAGGCATACAGCAGCGGCGTCGTGATCCGCAGCGCTTGCATCGCCCACTTGATCAACGCCACATCCAACTGGCTCAGGCGCTCCCACTCCTGTTCCAGCAGTCGCCTGATTCCATCGGCATACTGATGAAAATAAGGCGCCCGCGAATAGTTCGTCACCAGCGCGTTCCAGTGTTTTTTCTGCCAGCGTTGTCGCTGGTCTATGCGAACGTCGCGGATGGCTTGCCCCAGCCGGTGAAGCACCGGCACAGTGAGCCATTGCCACCCGTGATGCGTCTTGATCTTGTTGCGATTTTGCAACCCGTTTTTTTGAAACTGAATGTTATCCAGGATGACAAACACATCCGCGTGGCGCAGCTTGTGGAAGAAGCCCAAGTAAGGCAAGTACTGCGGCTGATGAATGGCTACAACTTTGCTCATCGCGCGTTGTTTTGCTCGACCGACACGACCGATGCTGCGTCGGGGCGTCGGCGGGACTGACCCGCGTTTTGCCGCGCCCACAGGCGTGGGATGGTCAGCAGGGCAATTTTCAGGTCAAGCCATAAGCTCCAGTGCTCGACATACCAGATGTCGAGCCGCATTCTCTCGTCCCAGCTCAATGCATGACGACCGAATAAGACGGGGTATGATGACAGTCCCGGTTTCATTTCTTGTCGGCGCGCCTCACTTGGACGGACCGTGCCTGGCAGCAGCGGGCGCGGACCAATCAAACTCATCTGGCCGCGCAGCACATTGATGAGTTGCGGCAATTCATCCAAGCTCATAATGCGCAACCATCGGCCGACGCGCGTGATGCGCGGATCATCCTGGATAATCTCCAGGCTGATCTTGTCTGCTCCGTCAATCATGGTGCGAAACTTGAGAATCCAGAACGGCCGATTGAAGCGCCCGGCGCGCACCTGACGAAACAGCACCGGACCGGATGAATCCAATTTGATCAACAACGCAATCAGCGCCAGCAGCGGCGACAACAGAATCAACAGCAGGGCGGCCGCCAGGTAATCCACCAGTTGCTTGATCGCAAACGAAACGGGTCTTTTTTGGTAACCCAGCATACTGCCCTCTGCTGTTCACCCTGCCTTCTCGCCAGCAACAGACTGACTTCGCGTTGACCGGTTCAGCGGCTGATAGCGA
The DNA here is from genome assembly GCA_025054955.1 of Blastocatellia bacterium. NCBI lineage: Bacteria > Pseudomonadati > Acidobacteriota > Blastocatellia > Blastocatellia bacterium. Next base: position 97,769 of record JANWZE010000023.1, read on the forward strand.
AGGCCCAGCTTCTTTTCGATCAGATGATGATACGTCTCGACAATTCGCTCAGAGATGCGCTCTTCGTCAAACAGCTCTCTGGCGCGTTGTTGACCGGCTTGCCCCATGCGCTGGGCGAGCGCCGGATCATTGATCAATTTCAGCAGCGCGTCGCCAAGCGCTGCGGCATCTTTCACTGGCACAAGCCAGCCCGTCTGACCATGCACTACCTCATCGCGACAACCGGCAATGTCGCTGGCCACGACCGGCTTGCCGCAGGCCATCGCTTCCATGATGCTGCGCGGCATCCCTTCCCGATAGGACGGCAGCACGCAAATATCCATGGCGTGATAAAACCGCGCCACATCATGACGAAATCCGGTGAACACAAAGTGGTCGGTCAAACCGCGCCGCTCGATCATCTGGCGAAGCTGCTCACGCATGCCAATATCACTATGCAGCGCTTCGCCGACCATGAGGAACACAACGTCACGGCGAACGCGCCTGATGTGCTCAGCCGCTTCGATTAGTTCAACAACGCCTTTCTCCTTGACCAATCGGCCGACCATGCCGACGACGATGGCTGAGGCCGGAATGCCCCACTCTTGCCTCACAGCCGCGCCAATGGCCGCTGAGTCTGCCGGCGACGTGATGAAGTCAGCCAATCGAATCCCGTTGCCAATAGTCAGACTTCGCGCCGGGTCAATAACGCCATAGCGAATCGCCCGCTGCCGATTCTCTTCCGACTGCGAAAAGAAAAAATCAGTCATCGGCCTACACAACCACTCGATCAGCAGATTCAATGGCTTGATATACCACGGCGCGCCCGCATAGAACGCGAACCCGCGAAATGTGTAAAGAATCAACGGCACACCGGCCAACCACGCTGCCAGCCGACCGACAAATGCCGCCGATAGTGTATGCACATGGACGATCTCATACCGCTCCCGACGCATCAGCCGATACAACGCCAGCACTGTTTTCAAATTGACCAGCGGATGGACTCGATTGATGGCCTCCACCGTGTGAATCTGAAAACCATCCTGCCGGAGCGACTGGACGACCGGCCCAGGCCCACAGGCCGCATCAACTCGATAGCCAGCTTGCTCCAGCGCACGAATTTGTGGAGCCAGCAGCTTTTGCACCGAATGATCAACGGTGCATACAATGAGCACTTTGATCGGCTCGTGGCGTGTCGAATTGAACATGCCCGAATTCTTGCTCAACCGGCGATCACGAATCATGAAAGCTATGAGAAAAGGTTGATTGTGCCTCGAGAATTATCATTTTCATGCTTCGTGGCGAGCCGAATCATGAAAGCTATGAGAAAAGGTTGATTGCGCCCTTGTCTTACAGGCGTTCTTGCTCAGCCGTGCTCAGCCGGTGATCACGAATCATGAGAACCATGCAGCAGCCGTCGCGGATCAATGGCAAGCTCCAAATGTCCCGCCTGGCGATCCTGCTGCTGGAATCCAAGGCGATGATAAAACGCGACTGCCCCGCGATTCTGTTCAGGCACACGCAGCGTCAACTGAGGGAGATTGCGCTCGACGGCTCGCTCGGCCGCGCGCTGCAACAAGATGCGACCCAGCCCGCGCCGCCGATGCTCGCTGTGCACCACGATCCGATGAACGTGTAGCCCGTGCGATTTGAGCGATGCAATCACAAACCCGACGGCCTCATCTGCTTCGAGCGCGATCCATGAACACTCCCATTTGCCCGGCAGCTCATGCAGGAAGTGGCGACGCTCCCAAACTTCACCCCCTTCGACCTGATCCATGATAAGAAATTGCTCCAGGTACACACCGGTCAGTTCGCGGGTCAGCGGTTTAACTTGATACGCCATACGGTCAGCTCAGCGCGGCCTCACACTCCACTCAGCTCAGCGCGGCCTCATAGCGATCAGACGGCCTGCTCGCGGAACCATCGAGCGCGCCGGTGCCGGTTCAGCACGATGGTCTCGTAACTGATAAACACAACCAGCATCAGCCAAAATGTCCGGTCGGTCATTTGCCGGTTATAGACGTAACTCACCGACAGGCTCCAGAGCGCCAAGCAGAGGATCAGACTGGACAACTCAAAATCACTACGTCGGCTCAACCACCACAGCCGCAACGAGCGCCACAGCAAACAGCCCATGAACATCGTGTAGGCGAGCAGGCCGAGCAAACCGGTTTCAGCCAAAAAGCGCATCGGCGTGCTGTGCACTTCATGTCCTGTCCGTGAGTAAACCGAACGGTAGAATCCGCCCCAGCCAATGCCCAACACTGGATGATCCCGGAATGCGTCGAGCACGCCGGCGCGTTGTTGTAGCATGAAATCGTTTTCCACATCTTCCGCGCTGCGGGCTGTCGCCATTTCAATGCGCGAACTGACCATGCCAACCCGTTGGCGAAAGAATTGCGCCGGATACCAAAATTCACTGAGGACGAAATAGAAGAGGCCCACCGCGATCAGACTGACGACAAACGGCGTCAGCAGTTTGAACTGAGCACGCGCCCGCGAGACAATGAATCCCAGCGCCAAACCAACCAAACCAACCAGCAGCGACAGATAAACCGAGCGCCGGCCACCGACCATCACACAATAGAGCGCCAACGGAAGAATCGCCGTAAACGTCCACCACTGGCGACGGGTCGTGCCTGGCCAACTCAGATTCAGCAGCAATATCCAAAAACTGGTAAACATGTAAACGCTGGCATGCGCGCGATTGCGAAACGGGCCAGCGGCATTGACCTGTCCGCCCGATTGAATGCTGTCGGCCAACAACCACAACGCGATCACACCAACAGCGTAGCCAATCGCCCGCATCAACCGGACAAAATACTGCTCATGCAACGTGATTACATTGTAGAGCGTCAACGTGAAGGCCAGCGACGACAACAGAAGCACATACGCAACGATGCCGTTCCATTGCCGATCCGGCGTCAGTTGCAACAGCGAGAGCGTAGCCACCAGCGCCATCACCCCGAGCCAGCGCATCACCGGATGCGTGCGTATCGGCAATTGCTGGTGCAAGAAATAGTCAAACGCCACTACAAATAAGATAAGCCCGGAGACTTCAAACGCCCCGATGTTGTTTTTCAGCTCGGCAATGAACTTGGTTTCCGTCAAGAAGGTGCAGAAAACTTGCACGGACAACAACACAACCAAATAGGTCGGCAGCCGCCCGCGCGCCGCTTCCATCTGGACGGATAGGCTCGATGTGGCTGTGGCCATGCTCAACCTCGCTCCGCTCCCCACATCATCACGGATGGATACCGATCAACACAGATCTTCTCCCGCCGCTGTGTCCAGCCGGGTTCATTGGCGGTCAGATTCTCATCATTTTTGTGCGTCGTCATGGGCAACACAAACGATTCCCATCAACCAAACGGGCGATCAACTGAACGACTCGATC
>JANWZE010000024.1 GCA_025054955.1 Blastocatellia bacterium
CACATCTGCGGGCGAATCCACGCTGGAAGCGGGCGTTCCCAGGGCAAACTCATTCACAAATCGCTCTAGGCTATCAACCAATTTACGCCGGTGACTACGCGGCTCCGAGCATCTTCTCACTAACACTACTCCTGCTGCGGCCCCTCATCCTTGAGAATCTTTGACCGCTTTATTCGCTCCCAGAGTTCTGCCTCGTATTGATCGGTTGGCTCCCGTTGCAAAATCTTCTTGAACCCTTCCCGCACTTCCGGTGTATTCAGTTGCTCTAAAAAATAGACAAACCCATGCCGCACGTTCCCATCGTCAAGGGTGTCGCTAATCGCCTCTAGGAAAGGCTCCACTCTGATTCTGCAGCCGTCGTATTTGTGGGCCGTTTCCAGAATCTTGCTTATCCAGGATCGAACAGAACTCGGCCTGGATCGCTCCACGGCCACCGCGATGAGTTTTTCCACCCGGCTTTCCGTCAGCCACTTGAACCCCGGCTTTTCCCAGGACAACAGTGTACCGAAGTCAACGGTAACGCCAGTCAGCAGCCTTTCCGGCATCTGCGAGTCTTCAATTAGCGACAGGGAAAATGCTAACAACTCTTCTCCCCGGCGCTCCGCATCTCTGATACGGTTGATCTCCGCATACCGAGTGACTGCTGAAACAAGTAATGGCTCGGCTTCCAACGACCATGCGTATACGTAGAAGTTCTTTCCTACGTGGTATCTCGTGATCCCGGTCACTTCTGTCACGCCGGTGCTCTCATCCTCTCTCGGATCACGCGCACGCACCCTGTCCAAAAAGAAAATCTGTGGCTCGTTCAGTGCGATCTTCGGATAGAGCCCATCAGACCACGCCTCGCCTTGGTTGTTAGCTTCATGGGCTTCCTCAAAGCTCGAGGGAGGTATGTCTCTGGCCTCTTCTACCTTTGCGCATCCTCCACCCTGTGGAAACACCAACGCTTCAACGATGGAGCCGGGTACGACCAATCCTTTTCCTTTCAGCACCGACGCTATCCGAATCGTCATAATTCGGGAGTGGTCTGTGCGATACATAAGCGGCGAGCTTCTGACTTTGATCCCAGCCGCTTCCCTCGTGCTCACCACCTCACCAACGGCAACAACCGGCACATCAATGACCATAGAGTTCGCCGTGTCATGAACCCACCAGGCCCAATTTCTTAACCGATACTCCCTCTCTCGGGCTGACAGATTCACGGTGAGTAACAGAATCACGCCAGTACAAAATGCACATCTGAGCTTGATATAACCCATACTGTTGTTCGCAATCACAGGGCACTCTTCTTCTTCGGTGCCAGCAGAGGTGATTGTCGCAGACGCTCCCACACCTGTCGGTCCGCCTCAGTCTTCGGTTCTGTAGCTAATATCGCCCTGAACCCATTCCGCACTTCTGCGTGACTCAGTCCTTCTAGCAACCGAATGACAAAGAGCCGAATAGACAAACCCTCCGAACTATTCTGAATCATTTGGAGAAACGGTGCTAACCTGACTACTCGACCACCAAATTGGTACATATCGCCGAGAAGCACACCTAAGAGTGGAACACGCATCTTTTCATCCCGACCCGGATCCGTTGCAATCTCGGATAATTCATCAATCTCGCTTTGAGTAAGGCGATTACCTAGAGCTATGCTCTTATCGGTCTTGGAATCAACGCGAAGGACTCCAAAGAACAACGCAGCATCCGCCGCCATTTCAATTGGCGTTGCTCTATCACGAAGCAAGTTCAAAGAGAATTTCAACTCTTCATGATCTCGACGATCTCGATCCTTGATCTGGGAAATCTCGAGGTATTGTTTAACCAGTTTCACTTCACGTTGGTCGGGGCTGACTGGATGTGATCGAATGTAATGCCACAACGTTTTTGCCCCATAATATTCTTTCAACCCTGCCCACTCCAATCGAGGGTTATCTAGGTCGAGCCGCCTCAGGAAGAATACTGTCGGTCGGCGGAGTGGGATTTCTGGATACTTCTCCATTCGCTTAAAGGGAAAGGCCGGGAGCTCACCCGTTTTGCGATACTCCTCGAAAAGTTGACGATTAGTTACACCTGAGGCAAGGGTTCCGTATTCAACCACTGATGGAATCACCACAGCTTCCAAATTAGCTGCCTGAAACACCATTGGCATGCCTTTTAATACCTCCTCAACTTGGAGGTGTAAAATCTGAACGCCTGTAATCCTAGATGAATCCCATGAGTAAACCTGAACATCTTTGGGCACAAGGCACTCCATGACCTGTCCAACTACGATGACAGGCATGTAGCGGCATAAATCCCAAATAGTCGGCCGTGATTGACTTCCAACTAGTGAAAGTGTCACTGGTAGTGGTGCGCCTAGGCCCAGATTCAACCCGTTTGGTTGAACTCTCCAATTGCGCCAGACTTGCAGGGAATTCGATCTAGATTCTGTAAATCCCAGCAAGAGCACGGAAACCACAAGCATTGAAATGAGCCTTTGCTTCATTTCCATTTCCCTCCCTGTTACTGCCTCAATCCTAAGGCCGTGGTAATACCGTTTGAAGGTAGCCCTCGTCTTTACTTGCACCCGTCCTAAAATGCATCGTGTTTGTCAAGTAACGAGGCTGCTGGCCTACCCGGCTAGTATTAGTTTGCATGATGTTTTCATTTTCTTGCCCCGCGTGATAATTACCATCTCCATCAAAGCTGATATTTGCAAATCGCTCATCTTTCTTCTGCGTTCGCAGGTCATCCGATGTGGCGTTGGGAACCATACCCAATGTGTGACCCACCTCGTGAGCGGCTATATTCGCTATCCCGTAACCGATCTCGTCAAGCGTGGCTCTGTGGCCACGGTCATTAATTAACCCAAGGCGATTGATAAAAACTCCATCCTCAGGGCCAACAGCATCAATCCCAAACCCACCATCAATCCAGTTGAGCTCGTTAACCGGAGCCCGGCCTTGCTCCGTAGGCCCTGACGGAGGGTCATTCCATGTCCTAGTTCTTTCGAACGTGCCATCAGCGTTCTTTTTGGCGACAACGTCTATTGTAACTACCCCATCATCTGGCGCCCCCTCCCGGAAGCCCCGAGGTTGGTCGGTGGTCACAGTGACATTGGCGCCGACTTCCTCGAAGAGTTGAGCTAGGTGCCGACGTGCTTTCTCCTTCACTTGTTCAACTTCAGTCGCGCTAAGTCCCAACCCTTGTCTCGGAAAGCGACCCATCATGTATTGAATTGTATCACTCGGAAAACGTAAGTAGATAGTCATCGGCCCTACTTGGATCAGTGGTTTGTCTTCGGGTCTGCATCCTTGTATTGAGCAATTCAATGGGTACTGTGTGCCTGGCAGTGTGACGTCAACGTTGACAACCCCTCTTGAGCGTGCCGTGATTAGACCTGTTGTGCTCACTGTTGCAATACTACCTCCATCTGCTGGAGGTGTCGCCAGCGTCCTTGTGACAAACGTCGTGCCTTGAGGGAACTGCTGCATCGGTTGGCAATGTTGATCTTCGGGCGTCAGTGGCTTGCTCTGCCCAACAGCTAACGAAACCACGCGCGGCTTGATGTAGCTGGCCAGTTGACCAGGTTGGATGCTGAGCACAGCACTGTCCTGCACGGGACGTAACTTGGTGATGTTCGACGGCAGATTCACAAGATCAGCTTTCCATGTCGCCGTCCCGGTTGGAACACTACAGCCTGCCGGCACAATGATCGTAAACCGAAACTCAATCAGGCCACTACTACTGCCGAGCTTCCCCTGCGGATTCGATTCCCCAGGCGCAACGGCTGTCAACAAACCACATCCTACCGATGGCAGACTCAACTCAACATATACCTGAAGAAAATCCTGGCTTGTGACGTTCTCAGTCTCAACCGTCACCGTCAGCGCCGAGCTTCCGCCAGGATTTGTTGTTGTTGGGTTGAACGTGGTGCTTCTGATGCGTGCGGTTTTCTGTGCACTGCGGCGGATCACCAGCACATCGCCTGGGAACGAACGTGGAAAGTTTGAGTCAGTGGGACACGTCAGAAAATGGTTGCCAAAATCCAACGAGAACGTCACATCATAAGCCAGCAACCCTTCCACCCCTGTGCTCAAGTTAATCCCAGCCACCGTCAACCCAATCGTCCGCGTTTGCCCCGGATTGATCCGCGTCGGCAACGAGTGCAGCACCCGTGGCGCTTGCGTGTTGAGCGTAGTCCGACTTGGATCAGTATCACGCTCAGCTTTGACGATCACATCCAACTCTTGCGCCTCCGGTCTATTGGGTATCTGCACGCTCACCCACAGTGTCGCCTGCTGTGGACCATTGGTCACGTCCACATCCGGAACACTCCATTGTATGTTGCTGATCCGCGGCTCCACCAGCGGCGCATCCAGCACCACTGTATCCGCCGTCGTCTCCACATCGAACAGAATCAGCCGATCCTGTATCCGCCGCGGATACGGCCGCAAGGGGATGGGAAACGGCGTGAACGTCAGACGGCCCCAATCGAAGAAGACGCGCTCGATCCCCGATGCAACGTCGAGCTGGGCTTGATGCGGTTTGTGTGTCTGAACCAATCGAAGAAGACGCGCTCAATCCCCGATGCGACAGCCAGTTCCTGCCCGTACAGCTTCAAGTTCCGATTCGGCCTGGTACAAACAATGGCAGGTCGGCTCCTTACTAGCCGGCCAGATTCATCACTGTTTGTTCGCGACTCGGTCGGTCCCATCTTTATTCTGCTCAACGCTGTTCTGGTTCTGCCGCCAACACCACACCTTTCGTCAGATCAATCCGCCACTGTACCTTCGACCCCTCCCGGTATTGATTCATGCCTTGATCCCACACCCACTTCGTCCCGCTCACCACGAGTGTATCAGGCCCTCCCCAAGTGACCTGCGCCTCATCACGGAGTTGCAACTGCTCTGCCTTCGCCAGTTGAAGTTTCCTGATGTTGTGCACTTTGATACGCCCTCTGGCCGATTCCACATCCAAGATCGTCACCCAGAACGCGCCCTGGTGCTGCTCGACGAAGGCAATTGAACGACTGTCCTGTGACCACGCCAAGTTGGACCGAACAAAATGCCGCTCATCCAGATTGGAGAAGGGCTCCTTGATGGCTCGTTCCGGATAGGTAGCTTGCGGCTGGTGTATTTGCTGTTGTATCTGAGCATCACTGAGGGACAAATCCACACTGCAAATAAAATCAGAGGATAATTCTGGCGGAAAGTTGCGCGGTACTATGGCTAGATAAGCAATCTTTGACCTGTCGGGCGAGACACTAGGTATTCGACCTAAAACATAATCAATCTCCCTTCCTTGCTGGGCATCAAAGATCGCGTAATAAGAGTTTCGACCCTCAATTGAGGCCATTACTCCAATCCTATATGCATTGACCCATTCCACTTTCTCAATCCTAGCGCCCTTCAGAACATGGAAACGAATTTCTTTCTTTGTAAAATCCTTCAGATCAATTACCCCAAAGAGAAACTGAACGACTGCCGGCGACTCCTGGGTTGGCTCTCCGTGGTAGACCACCCACTGTTTTTCCGGGCTTAATTGAACATTATATTTTGGCTTCCCATCATGAGTGAGCTGGACTACCTGAGCCGGCCCTTGCCTCAGAAAGATTTCCTTTTCTTTCATGAATATTTCTTGCGCAAGCTTCTCTTTCTCTTGCGCTAATGACGCTAATACACTCAACATCATGGCTACTGTGATATATGCTCGCATCACTGTCTCCTCACTTTGTTTAACGACCCAACCGGATCACTCTCGCCGTGGGATTCGGCCAGTTTCCCGGACAAATCTGCGTGCCATCCCCCATAAACCGGTCGAATTGTGTTTGCCGGTTATTACATCCAGCGTCTTCGACTCGATATTCGGTCCCGATGGGAAGTACATCCCGTGCAAGGAGGCAAACTCTGTCACCGCATTCGCGAAACTGCGGGTTTTGACACATGCGCGCCAGAGTAATTCCAGCTTGCGGTACAACACCACAACTTGTCCTTCCGTCCGAAGGAAATCTAAATACTCGCCCTCGGTAAGAAGGGCAATTGGCTGGTGCGTTATTGCAAATACCATCAGGTTGGATGATATGTCCATCAAGCGTTCTTCCACGCCCATTCAAGATAACCGTATCCAAAAACGCTCGTCGGAACAAATTGGATGTGTACCTACACGGATCTACTCTTGATGTACAGGTATTAACTTGTTGCGCCGGATACTCCGATTCTAGTGCTCGGATGTAACAAGTAATGAGATAGCTTTCCAACACCGTAAACGGCATGGGGAATCGCGTGAATTGATTTCGGCACTCAACACCGCCAACATTCCACACGGCTTCGAGTGCTAGATAAGTGCCCGCCGGATAGCTATTCGCATTATCAATGCTGAGTCCGTCTTGGTAACTCGCGCCGCCCGCCCGCGTCTGCCGATCCACCAGTACGATGGGCTGCTGTCCGCCAGCTCTGGTTACCCGTAATGTGAATATTCCATTCACCTCTGAAGGATACACCTTTGTCCGAACCACATCAGCGCAGACGTTAACATCGAGCACTTCCACACTGAAACGTTCCGAGGACGCTTGTTGACCAGATGTCAGCGTGGCCGTCAACTGCATGTTGTCGGGCAAATCGCTTTGGGTCATTCCTCGGATTGCTACTGTTGTCCCTGCACTGGTTACGGTCACATGGTTCAACGTCGTCATGTTATTGGCAGCAAATCGCGCCTCACCCATGCTGCCGGAGATTTTCTGCAATGTGAGGTTGGCCGTAGCGCTTGGAGCGCCCATGACCTGTATTCTCGCATTGAACGATCCATCCTCGCAAACGCCTACAAACGGGGTGATGCTAACATGCACCTGCGGTGCGGGGCGACGGACAAGGAGCGGGCGCCTCATTGCACGGACGGCTTGAGTTTCCACTGGCGGCAGCACGCAAGGCCAATCACCAATCCGCGCCTCACATTGCAACTCGCGCGTCCCCTCCGGAACCGTCGCGTCAACGGGATTGAGCGTGAAGACGAATGTTCTGCGTTCACCTTGAGGAATAAACTCCGTCCGGCAACACACCCCAGGACAACACGGCACTGTATCAACCAACACCGGGGTAACATCCATACGATG